>JBATLU010000127.1:0-8672 GCA_049289475.1 Pontixanthobacter sp.
ACCTGCTTCTCCCCCTTGATCCGCACCACCCGGTCATAGACTTCGCGCGCCAGCAACCGCAGCGGGAAACCCATCGCGCCGCTCGAATGCGCGCACATTCGCTCGATTGCGAGATGGGTTTTGCCCGTATTGGTCGGGCCCAGCACAGCCTTGATCGAGGATTGACCGGAATGATTGTGGTTCACCTAGCGAATGTGGCACCCGCACGCCCCCGCGGCAACCGCTTGCCATGAGCGTTCAACAGTCTGTCCGATAACGGGGGCCTGCGACCGCAATTTAAATCAGTGTTAACTTTAATTCTGCAAAGAAACCGGCTTAGGGATCCGCAAGGGTCGGGCCGCGCGAAAAACTCACGCGGCCATAACAGGAGAGCGCGTTGTTCAACCCGCGCAAAAGCGAAGAGGCAGAGGTGGCCGCCGATGATACCGGTGGCGGCCGTGCGTCGTGGCGCGCCGCGACGCTCTCGCATGCGCAAATCCTGAATGAAAAACAGCCCGTCGTACTCCAGCGTGCGCGCAAGTTGAGCGAAAAATTCGACGAATGGCGCTTTTCGGCGTCAGAACGGTTAGACCGGCTCGATCTTGCGCCCGATCTTGCCGAAGCGATAGGCAGCCGCAGGTGGTTCCGCGGATTGGGCACGATGGTGGGCCTTTCGGCGCTGGCGTTAGCGATGTGGCCAGATTTCTCCCCGCTTGAAGCAGCGCCCGCGATGTCAATCGACGATTCCGCGCGCGATGAATTCCGCAGCCAGATGATTATGCCGCTCGCGCTGGGGGCAGACAGCGGGCGACATATGGGGGCGACACAATCGGTCGTCGAACTTGAAAGCGCGCCCGAGCGTCCGCAACTGGATTTGCTCGCTACACTGGCGAAAGGCGACAGCTTTGGCCGGATGTTGCAGCGTGCCGGCGTCGGTTCGGGCGATGCGCAGCGGGTCAGTGAACTGATTGCGCGTACGATGCCGCTGGGCGATATCGAACCCGGTACGCAAATCGACATTACTTTGGGCCGCAGACCCGCAGCGGGCGCGGCGCGTCCACTTGACGCGATCAACTTCAGGGCCAGGTTCGATCTGGCGCTGCAGATTGACCGGATTGACGGCAATCTGTCACTCAAGCGCATTCCGATCCAGGTCGATGATATGCCGCTGCGCATTCGCGGATCGGTCGGCAGCAGCCTTTACCGCTCCGCCCGAGCTGCGGGGGCTCCGGCCAGCGCGGTGCAGCAATATCTCGAAGCAATCGGCAACCAGATTGACATGGACCGTTCGGTTCGGCCGACCGACACATTCGATATCATCGTGGCGCACCGGCGCGCGGCAACGGGTGAACGTCTCGCCGGTAAATTGCTCTATGCCGGGATTGACCGCGGCAACAAGCCGCAAACGCAATTGATGCGATGGGGCAGCGACGGACGTTTTTACGAGGCGTCGGGCGTGGGCGAGCAGCGCAGCGGATTGCTAGCACCCGTTCCGGGGGGAATCACCTCGGGCTTCGGTATGCGCCGCCACCCGATCCTCGGCTATCGCCGGATGCATTCGGGTATGGATTTCCACGCCAGCACCGGCACACCGATTGTTGCGGTTGCCGATGCGCAAGTCAGCGGTGCGGGGCGGATGGGCGGTTGCGGCAATGCCGTCAGACTCAGCCACGGCGGCGGTATGGATACGCGCTATTGCCACATGAGCCGGATTGCGGTTCGCAGCGGCCAATCGGTCAAACGCGGGCAAATTATTGGTTATGTCGGTTCAACCGGCCTCTCAACCGGCCCGCATTTGCACTATGAAATGTATCGGGGTGGCAGAGCGGTGAACCCGGCTTCGGTCAAATTTGTCACCCGCGCACAATTGTCGGGCGCCGATTTGATTCAATTCCGGCAAGCGCTGAGCACATTGAAAAGCGTTCAGACTGGCGCAGCACTTGCGGATCTCAAGCCGGATACGCCTGTTTCGGATGAACCTGTGCGCGAAATCGACAAGCTCGAGCATCCGAAAAAGATCGGTTAGCCTCTGGCATTGCTGCTCGTGATTGAACCGCAGAGAGAATTGCGGCACATGCTCCCTCATGACCGGACTTTTCCCTGACACCCGCCTGCGCCGTTCGCGTGCTACCGCATGGAGCCGCGCGCTCCACCGTGAAACGCTTTTGACCCCAGCCGATCTGATTTGGCCTCTGTTCGTGACTGAAGGACGTCAGGTAGAAGAGCCGATCGGCTCACTTCCCGGCGTTTCGCGGTGGTCGGTTGATCTGATTGTCGAGCGGGCGCAGCAGGCGATAGCGCTCGGCATCCCATGCATTGCGCTGTTCCCCAACACACAGCCAGACCGCCGCAGCGATGATGGCGCAGAGGCGCTTAATCCCGATAATCTTATGTGCCGCGCGATCCGCGCGATCCGCGATACCTGCGGCAACGATATTGGTATTCTCACCGATGTCGCGCTCGACCCCTACACCGCGCATGGGCAGGATGGTCTGCTCGATGGTGACGGCTACGTCACCAATGACGCAACGGTGGCAGTGCTGGTCGGGCAAGCGCTTAACCAGGCAGCGGCTGGCGCTGATATCATCGCTCCGTCAGATATGATGGACGGCAGGATCGGCGCGATCCGCAGCGCACTGGAGGCGGAGAGTCACGTCAACGTCCAGATAATGTCCTACGCCGCAAAATATGCTTCAGCCTTTTACGGGCCCTTCCGCGATGCGGTGGGCTCGGGCGGATTGCTCAAAGGTGACAAGAAATCATACCAAATGGACCCTGCAAACGGGGAAGAAGCGCTGCGCGAAGTTGCGCTCGACCTGTCCGAAGGGGCGGACAGCGTGATGGTCAAGCCGGGGCTACCCTATCTCGATATCGTCCGCCGCGTGAAGGAACGGTTTGAAGTGCCGGTTTTCGCCTATCAGGTAAGCGGCGAATATGCGATGATCGAAGCAGCGGCAGCGGCGGGAGCGGGCGACCGCGACGCGCTGGTGCTTGAAACATTGATGAGTTTCAAACGCGCGGGCTGCACCGGCGTGCTCACCTATCACGCCGCGCATGCCGCAAAGCTTCTCCATGGCTGAGTTTCGCCAGGAGACTCAGCGGCTAATCCTGCGCGATTGGCAGGAGCAGGATTGGGATCTGTTCTGGCAGCACACCAATACGCCATCGGTGATGCGCTGGCTGGGCGGGCTCTGTGACGAGGAAAAACGCGCAGGCGCGCGGGCGCGGCTGGAAAGCTATCAGGCGGACCACGGCCATACATTCTGGGCGATTGAACGAAAGTCCGACGGGGAAATTCTCGGCTTTTGCGGCCTCAAGCGGAGCAATCAGCAAGGTGGCCCGATGGGCCTCATGGAAGTGGGTTGGCGATTGCGCGAAGACGCCTGGGGTCAAGGCTATGCCAAGGAAGCAGCCGCAGCGTCGCTCGATTTGGCGTTCAGCCGGTTTGGCGCCGACGAAGTGGTTGCACTGACCGTTGCGGGCAATGCGCCCAGTTGGGGGCTGATGGAACGGTTTGGGATGCGCCGACGCGAAGATCTGGATTTTGCCAATTCGGATTTCGACCCCGAAACCGGCACGATCATCGTCTATTCGATCTCTCCGCAAGAATGGGCTACCTACCGTGCCTGACATCATTGCAGAAACCGAACGTCTCATTTTGCGCACGATTGAAGAGGGAGATGCCGAGCTTCAATACCGCGTGCTCAACACCCCGACGGTGATGGCCCGTCTTGGCGGGGTAAAAGAGCTGCATGAAATCGAGGCCAAGCACGCCAAGAGCATGGCGCTATATGCGCAGGAGCGGTTCAGCTTCCTGTTCATGATCGAAAAGGGCACCGGCGAAATGGTCGGTCATTGCGGGATCAAGCGGGTCGATAATCCGCTTGCCAGCAATATTGGCGATCATGAAATCGGCTGGCTGGTGCGTGAAGACCGCTGGCGGCGCGGCTATGCCGAGGAAGCGATGCGCGCTGTTATCGACTGGGCGTTCGGATCGGTGGGCGCGCCGCATGTGGTCGCGCTGACCAGCCAGCTTAATGTCGCAAGCTGGAAACTGATGGAAAAACTGGGCATGCAGCGTCGGCGCGATCTCGATTTTGACGATCCGGCCTATCCGCCCGAGGATCGCACGACCATTCTTTACAGCCTGACGCGAAAGCAATGGCAGGAGCAAAATTCATGACTGCAACACGCCCCGGAGTGACGATCATTCCAATCCACGGCAAAAGCCCGAAAATTCACGACAGCGCCTTTATTGCGCCCGGCTGCGTGATCGTCGGCGATGTCGAAATCGGGGCGGACAGCTCGGTCTGGTACAATTGTGTGCTGCGCGCCGATGTTAGCCGGATCGTGATTGGCGAGCGCAGCAATATTCAGGACGGCAGCGTGGTGCATTGCGATCCCGAGCGGCCCGGTTCGCCTGGCGGTTCGCCCTGCATCATCGGCGATGATGTGCTGGTCGGCCATATGGCGATGGTCCACGGCTGCATTATCGAGGACCGGGGTTTTGTCGGGCTAGGGGCAATTGCGATGAACAATTCGCGCATCGGGAGCGATGCAATGCTGGCCGCAGGGGCGATGCTGACCGAAGGCAAGGTGATGGAGCCGCGCCAGCTATGGGCCGGCCGCCCTGCCAAGTTCCTGCGCGACTTGCCCGAACCGGCAGTTGCCGGGATGCAGATCGGTGTCGCGCATTATGCCGAGAATGCGAAACATCATGCGGCGGCTATCGAAGCGCTCAAGAAGAGCGATTGAAGCCTGCCGCAAGTGGCACGGCCGAAGGACAATTTCCCGCTCCCAGACGCTATTCGGGCGCTGGCTGACGGTGAGAATCGATTGGCACTGCGCGTGATACCCGGTGCGAGAAGCGAGGGGATCGAGTTGGGCAGCGATGTGCTGCTGGTAAAGGTTCGGGCTAAGCCGCTGGACGGTGAAGCCAATGAAGCGGTGTTGAAATTGCTGGGAAAAGCGCTTGGATGCGCGACGTCACGACTGCAGATGTTGCGCGGCGCAACCGGGCGGGACAAGCTGGTGCAAATCCCGCCCGTTTGATTGCGGTTGCTTAGGCAGTCGGCATCTTGGTGTTATATTTCATCATATGCGGCACGAAATCACCTTTTCCGACCCCAAGCCCTTCCTTGCGCAAAATCGCATAGGCTGTTGTCAGGTGGAAATAGAAATTGGGCACTGACCAGTCGCGGACATATTGCTCTGCGTTCATGGTGAACTGCATTCCGTTTGGCAGATCGAGCACGATTGTTTCATCCGCACCAATCACCTCGGCCTCCTCAATCGCGGCGAGATATTCTTCCATCTTGGCCAGCGCGGCCAGCGCGTCGGCAAAGGTCGCGTCATTCTCGTCGCGAGAGGTGAATTTACGCCCGGTCAGCCGTTCGGCTGCTTCGCCGGGTTGGTTGGAGAGAAAGCGGATCTGCGTGGCGAGCGGAAACATATCATCCGCCAGCTTGGCTTCGAGCAAGCTTTCGCCCTTTTCATGGGCTGCGGCTTTGGCGAGCAGGCCGGACAGCATTTTCAGGCCCTGACGGTAGACGGTTATGGATTGATCATAGAGGTTCATGCGGGGTTCTCCTTCCCGCATGCTGCTAGACATTCAAGTTGCACATCACAACTCGAATGTGTCTCAATCACCGCCAGCGGACCGACCTAAGCTATTTCTCGCCTTCATCGCTTGTGCCGGTTTCGGTCTTCTTCGCGGAGGCAGCTTTTTTTGCAGCTGGCTTCTTTGCCTTGCGTTTGGGCGCAGGTGTTTTCGGCGGGGCCGGCGTGAGTTCGAAGCTCGGCTTTCCGTCTTTGACGCTCACATGCACTTCGCCGCCATCGGTCAATTTACCGAACAGCAATTCCTCCGCCAGCGGCTGTTTGATCTTGTCCTGGATCAAGCGGCCCATCGGGCGTGCGCCATAGAGCTTGTCATAACCCTTGTCTGCCAGCCAGTCGCGCGCGTCACTGTCAAACTGGATGTGTACATTCTGGTCTGCCAGCTGCAATTCGAGCTGGAGGATAAATTTGTCGACCACCCGGCTGACCGTGCTTTTGCCCAGATAGGCAAAGGGCACAATCGCATCAAGCCGGTTGCGGAATTCGGGGGTGAACATCTTCTTCACCGCTTCGGTGCCAGCATCTTCCTTCGAGACATCGCCAAAGCCGATGCCGCTGCGCGCCATATCGGAAGCGCCGGCATTGGTCGTCATGATCAACACCACATTGCGGAAATCGACTGTCTTGCCGTGGTGGTCGGTCAGTCGGCCATTATCCATTACTTGCAACAGTATGTTGAACAGATCGGGATGCGCCTTCTCGATTTCGTCGAGCAACAGCACGCAGTGCGGGTTCTGGTCGATTGCATCGGTCAGCAAGCCGCCCTGATCATAGCCGACATAGCCCGGCGGCGCACCGATCAGGCGCGAAACGCTGTGGCGTTCCATATATTCGGACATATCGAAACGTTTGAGTTCGATGCCCATAATGCTGGCGAGTTGGCGCGCCACTTCGGTTTTGCCGACGCCGGTCGGCCCGCTGAACAGGAAGCTGCCAATCGGCTTGTCCGGATCGCGCAGACCCGCGCGGCTTAGCTTCATCGCGGTCGAAAGGCGGCCAATCGCTTCGTCCTGACCAAATACCACGTGTTTCAGATCGCGGTCGAGTTTCTCCAGCGCTTTCTTGTCGTCGGAACTCACCGATTTGGGCGGGATGCGCGCCATCGTTGCGATGACCTGTTCGATCTCGCGTGCGGTGATCTTCTTTTTCCGGCGGCTCGGCGGCACCAGCATTTGCATCGCGCCAACCTCGTCGATCACGTCGATCGCCTTATCGGGCAGTTTGCGGTCATTGATGTAGCGAGCCGACAATTCGACCGCGGTCTTGAGCGCGTCGGGGGTATATTTCACCTTATGATGATCTTCAAAGGCGCTGCGCAGGCCCTTCAGGATCTTGATCGTATCTTCGATTGTGGGTTCGTTGACGTCGATCTTCTGAAACCGCCGCAGCAAGGCGCGGTCCTTCTCGAAGTGGTTGCGGAATTCCTTATAGGTGGTCGAGCCGATACAGCGGATCGCGCCGCTGCTGAGTGCCGGTTTGAGCAAATTGGATGCATCCATCGCCCCTCCGCTGGTCGCACCAGCGCCGATAACGGTATGTATTTCGTCAATGAACAGCACCGCATGCGGCATTTGTTCGAGTTCGTTGACGACCTGCTTGAGCCGCTCCTCGAAATCGCCGCGGTATCGCGTACCGGCCAGCAAAGCGCCCATGTCGAGCGAATAGATCACCGCTTCGGCCAACACCTCGGGTACATCGCCTTCGACAATCTTGCGCGCCAGCCCTTCGGCGATGGCGGTTTTGCCTACGCCCGGGTCGCCGACATAAAGCGGGTTGTTCTTGCTGCGGCGGCACAGGATCTGGACCGTCCGGTCGACTTCGGGCCCGCGGCCGATAAGCGGGTCAATCTTGCCGTTCTCGGCTTTGACATTCAGATTGACCGTAAACTGGTCGAGCGCGGTTTCTTTCTTACCCGCTTCGCTGCTCTTTTCTTCCGTGGCCGCATTGTCGCTACCCTGCGGCGGTGCCGAATCGATCTGGCTTCCGCCCTTGCCGATACCGTGGCTGATGAAGCTGACCGCATCGAGCCGGCTCATGTCCTGTTGCTGGAGGAAATAGACCGCATAGGAATCGCGTTCGGAGAAGAGCGCGACCAGCACATTGGCGCCTGTTACCGTATCCTTGCCCGACGACTGGACGTGCAGAATCGCGCGCTGGATGACTCGCTGGAAACCGGCGGTCGGCTGGGGATCTGAATCTTCTTCTGTTTTAAGCGATTGGTACTCCTGATCGAGATAGGTTTTCACCACCTCGGTCAATTCCGCCAATTCGACTCCGCAGGCTTTCATCACTTGTGCCGCGTCATCATCTTCGATCAGCGCGAGCAGCAAATGCTCCAGCGTGGCATATTCATGCCGACGGTCCGACGCATTGGCCAGCGCGGCATGGAGCGTTTTTTCGAGGTTCTGGGCAAAGCTTGGCATTCAGCTATCTTTCGGCAGTAGGAACGAATGTCCCCTTTCGGGGAAGTATGAACAGCCATGGTTAACCAAAGCTAAACCGGCCGCTGGGAGAATATCGCTAGTCTCATAGAGATAGGTTTCCCGAGCCCGATTGCGACCACGGCCCATCAAGAATTTTTTCTGCCGAACAAAGCATCGGCAGCCGCCATATGCGCTGCGGCTTCATCACGGTGGGAAATTACTCTGGAAATTTCTGCTTCGAGCAGCGCAATGCGCTCGGTCAATTCGGCTTGCGAATAGGGCGCGAGATCCTCCGCAGAGAGTTTGCTCGCAGCGTCGCCTTTGGGGCGGGGACGATCATCGTCTTCCATCAAATGGCAGCTTCGCAACTCTGGGTGCTTGCTGTCAATACTGCCAAGCGTTAGTTGCGGTGCAAACTGGCGGCTTGTCGCTCTAAAGCAACAGGCCGTAGGTCGCCGCATTTGGCATCAGGGGTTAGTGCTTTGGTCGAATTACCAGCAGATGTTCCGCAAACAATGATCGCAATGGGTTTCGATGCGCCAGGCGGCCCCGACGTTTTTCGCCCCGAGACCCTGCCGGTTCCGGCCCCGTCCGATGGTGAAGTGCTCATCCGCGTGGCCTATGCCGGGGTCAACCGGCCTGATGTAATCC
>JBATLU010000128.1:0-6399 GCA_049289475.1 Pontixanthobacter sp.
GGACTGCACGGTCCCCAATTCTCCAATCCGGCGGAACCGCGGTGGCAATCGGGATTATGGAGAGTAATGCGCGAATGGTGGCGGCCAATTTTGGCCGCCTTTGTGCTCTGCAGCTTGATAATTTCTGTTGGTCCGGCGGATTCCTCTGATCGCAGAATGTCGGACCGGCTGCTGGTCAGTCAGGCCAATCGGGCAGACAGCAATATCGTGCTGATCGAAGTCGATGGTGCCGATATCCGCAAATACGGGCGTCCGGTTCTCTCGCGTGAAAGTTTTGCGGCGCTGGTCAACCGTATTGCCGATGCAAAGCCGCGCCGATTGCTCATCGATCTGCATATCGGCGAGCGGGTCGATCCGGCAGCCGATGCGCAGCTGGAGCGGGCAATTGCGCGGTTCGATCCGGAACACCTCGGACTAGTCTCCGGCGCAAGGCCCGATGAATTGCCCTATCCCGAGGTAGCGAAACATGGCGCTATTCTGGATGCGAGGCTGACTGCCGATAGCGATGGATGGCATCGGAGTTTGAGCGAGGACAGCAGCGAATTTGGCAACAACCCGGCGATCTGGTTTGCGACTGGCGAGCAAAAACGCGGACGCGTGGATTTTGACCTGCGGATCGCCCATTGGGATTATCCGCGATACTCGGTGTCCGATGTCTTCGATGGCAAAGCCGCTCTGGCGGGTAAGTCGATTATCTTGAGCGCCAGCCCCGATGTTGCGCCGACGCGCGCTTATCTCCCGCTGGTCAATGAAGCTAGCCGGACAGCGGTGCTAGCAATCGCCGCGCAATCTGTGATGCAGGATTATGCTTCCGTTGCGAAGCGCGGGAACGCAGCAAATTTCGCACTTCAATTGCTTGCCATACTGTTGGGATTTCTCGTTGCGCTTAAGGCCGAAACCGGCAAGCGGATGATGGTGCTGGCGGTCGTTTTGATCTTCAGCCTGATATTCGCCAATTTGTCGATTGCGACCAATATTGGTGCTGCTGTGAATCCCACCAAGACATTGGCCTGCTTCTTGGTGATGCTCAATGTTACTGTGGTCCAGCGGCTCAAGATCGTGCCGATGGTGTCATCCTTCATCAAGGGGGACATTAGCCCCGAAGAAGCATGGGCATGGCGCAGCTGCGAAACCTCGACCCATCCTGCTTTGCTGTTTGCTGCCAATGGGCGGATCAAGCGCAGCAATCAGGCTGCAAAGGGCCTCGTTCGGGCGCATGGCGAAGTCCTGCCGGGATTATGCCTCCCGCGTTTTGACCAGCGCGCCGAATGCCTTGATCTGGACGGTTCTGGCTTGCAGACATTCGATGTCGATTGGCCCTATGGCTATGTCCAGATTGCGGTTCTCCGCGACAATAGCGAGACGGAACTGGCCAATCGGGAGCTGCGCGAACAATTGATGACGGACGATTTGACCGGCTGCACCAACAGGCGCGGTTTTGATCTCGAACTGTTGCGGGCTAGCAGGTCAGGCGAAAAGTTCGTACTCTACTTTATCGACATGAACGGCTTTAAGCAGGTTAATGACGAACATGGCCATGATGCGGGTGATGAATTGCTGGTGGCAACGTCCTGCCGGTTGCAAAATCTAATGCGGAAATCGGATGTTCTGGCACGGCTCGGTGGCGACGAATTCGCCGTGATTATGTTTGGCGCAGATAACGAACAATTTGCCAAATTGCAGCGACGCAGGATGGTCGATGCGGTGTCGCATCCGATCCGTCTTACTGCCACAGAAGCGGTAGTGACTGTGGGCGCCGCAATCGGTTACGCAATGCCCGAAAATGCCGAAGAGGATGTTGCCGATGTGCTGCGCCGCGCCGACAAGGCAATGTATCGCAACAAGGCCGCGCTCAAGCGTATTCAGGCTGCTGCCTGAGGCCTGGCTGTATGGCCAATTTGTTACTCCTCAACCCACGTTTTCCACATGAACATGCCATGAATAAGGCCCTGTATTAAGGGGCCGGACTGCTGTATCGATAAACTTAAACAGACGCGCCGCAAGCTGATGAGAGAGTTGATCGATGAGTGAAGAAAAGCGCGAATGGAATAGCCGCATAGCGATTGTCGAAGATGATCCGGTGGTCCGCGAACATTTTATCGAGATTGTCAGCGAAGAAGACGGCCTCGATCTGGTCGGGGTCGCGCCCACGCTTGCCAAGGCGAGGGAATTGCTCAACCAAAACCCCGATTTGCTGTTGCTCGACATCGGCCTTCCCGATGGCAGCGGGCTTGATTTCATCCCGACTATTCGCGAGGTTTGCGACGCTAAAATCCTGATCGTGACCAGCTTTGGTGACCGGCAGACGGTGGTCACCGCAATCCGTGCCGGCGCCGATGGCTATTTACTCAAAGATAGCAGCCCTTCGCAAATCCTCGACGGAATTGAGGCTACGCTCGAAGGCGGTGCGCCAGTGAGCGCGGCAGCGGCGGTCTATTTGCTTGACCGGCTACGCAATGGCCCGGCCAATCTGGATGATGATGCTGCCAACAATGAAAGCGGACTGACTCCGCGCGAAATTGAATTGCTGGAACTGTTCGCCAAAGGCGAAAGCTATAAGGCAGCGGCGCGCAGCTTGGGCATATCACCGCTGACTGTCGGCAATCATGTCAAATCGATTTACCGCAAGCTGGCGGTCCATTCGCGCGGTGAAGCGGTCTATGAAGCGGTGAAGACCGGGCAATTGAAACTTTAGCCCGCCCTGCTGCTCCCGACATTTTCCTGAGTCCCAATTCGAACCTGGCGAAGGAAGTCACCGACATGTTGGCTCAGCGTGGCCGCCTGACCTTCAAGATCGGTCGCTGAACCGAGCAGTTGCGTGGCCGCAGCACCGGTTGCAAGCGAGGTTTCGCGGACACCGGCAATGCTGGATGAAACATCGTCGCTACTGCGTGCCGCAAGATCGATACTGCGGGCGAGGTCTTGCCCAGCGACAGATTGCTGGTCGACGGCGGAAGCAATGGAAATCGCGGTCGATTCGAGCTGTTCGATTTGTTCGCCGATGGTGCGAAGCGCTGCCACACTGTTGACGGTCGAGCTTTGCATCGCACGGATCTGGCCAGCCACTTCTTCTGTGGCGCGGCTGGTCTGCGCGGCCAGTTCCTTGACCTCCGATGCGACGACCGCGAACCCGCGACCGGCTTCCCCGCCGCGCGCAGCCTCGATTGACGCGTTGAGCGCAAGCAAATTGGTGCGTTTGGCAATCGAATGGATCAGTTCGACAATGTCGCCGACCTGGTCCGCAGAGGATGAAAGCGCGGAAATGGTTGCGTCGGCCCTTTCGGCTGAATCCGAAGCCTGCCGCGCCAGTTCTGCTGAATTGGCTGCTTGCCGGCTAATTTCACCGATCGACATGGCAAATTCGTCGCTGGCGGCAGCGGCTGCGGTTACGCCGTTTGACGCTTCGCCCATTGCGCGCGCCACAAGGCTGCTTTGGCGGGTGGAATTTTCAGCTGCACCAGCCATTGTTCCGGCGGTGGATTTGAGCTGCGATGATGCGGCTGCAACACTGCTGACGATATCGCCCACGGTCCGCTCAAAATGGTTGGCAAGGTCTTGCAGCATACGGTCGTGCTCGCTGCGGACATTTTCTCGCTCTTCCTGCAATGCGCGTTCTGCATCGGCGCGTTCGGAGCGTTCGCGGGCCCATTTTTCCAGATGGATGTTGGCCTTCTTGAAGATATCGAGCGCGCGGATCATGTCACCCACTTCGTCTTTTCGGTCAGCGCCTTCGATTTCAAAATGGCGGTCGCCTTTGGTGAGCTTGTTCATTCCGCCAGTGATTTCGATGATTTTGTCGGTCACATCGGTTGATAATTTCCGCAGACCGATAACCAGATTCAGCGTCGCTGCACTAGCAAGCAGCAAGACAATCGTCACCAGCTTGTAGAAATAGGCCATTCCGGTGGTTTCGAGCGTCTTTACACGTTCAACCAACTGCCTTTGGACCGTGTTTGTCTGCGCATAGAGTGCGTCACCGGATGCAGCCAGTTCATAAGCAAGCCGGATACTTTCTTTGTCGCGGCCATTGGCAGAGAGGCTTTTCGCCAGCCTGTCGAAAGCAGCTTCATAATCGGTCAGCTGCAAGCCGACCGCACCCAAGGCAGGTGCCAAGTCAGCGGCACTGTCGATTACCGTAGTGTCGATTGCTTTCAACTGGTCTTTTGCTTCGCGTAAGGAAATTTTCATCCGGTCACCGGCGGCGGTTTCACCTGCTAGCGAATAGCGCATTGCATGATAGCGCATTTCGCCCGCGACACTGCGCAGATCAGCAGAGTTGACAGTCGCACGGTTGAGCAAAGCGGTCGTTTCATAACGGTTGTAGATATCGGTCATACCAAAACCGGCGACTATCGCCATCAATGCCAGAAGACCAAGCGAGGAACCGAATACGGCACGCAATTTGACCGGAATCTTCTGGTTCTTGAACCAGGATTTGGAAGTAACGCCGTCCGCCGTCGCCCAATCCGCCTCAAGCGCAGGATTGCTGTCGATATCCTTCTGAATCTCTGCTTCGATTTTGCTCATTGCACTCATGACGCGATCCTTTGGGCGGCATTTGATTTCAATTTAGGCTGAGGCAGCAAAGGGAGAAGATGCTGCGCAATCTGGTCGGCCGGCATGGCTTTGAAATAGAGCCACCCCTGAATCTGGTCACAGCCTGCTGATCGGACCAGGTCGGCCTGTGCTTCGGTTTCCACACCCTCTGCGGTGACGCCCATTTTGAGGGCTTGTGCCATGGTGATGCTCGACAACATCATGGCGAGCGATCCTTCATTGTTAGCGGATTCGACCACCAACGAGCGGTCAAGTTTAAGTTTCTCGAACCGGAACTGGCGCAGGAAGCCTATCGAAGCGTAGCCGGTGCCAAAATCATCGAGCACAACATTAACCCCGAAGCCGCGGATAAGATCGAGACTGCGTGCTGCAACAATCGGGTCGAGCACGAGGCAGGTCTCGGTGATTTCGAGCTCCAACCGTTCGGGTTCGAAGCCGGTTTCTTCGAGTATCTGGCCGAGCTGGATCGGGAATTCTGGATTTCGCAATTGCGCGGCAGAGATGTTGACCGACAATTTGATCCCGTTCCAACCAATCGCATCGCGGCACGATTGCCGCAGAACATACAGGCCGATCGAATTGATCAAGCCTGACTCTTCGGCGATCGGTATAAACACGTCGGGCCCGATCGCGCGTCCGTCGGGCCGTTCCCACCGGATTAGCGATTCCACAGCCACCACCTGGCGGCTGTGGGCATCGACCAGCGGTTGATAATGAACCTTGAAATGATTGTTGAGCAACGCATCACGCAGTTCGGTATCCATATCGCGGATTGCGGCCAAATCGCGGTCGAAGTCGGGTTTGAACCATGTGCAGCGCATTTTACCGCTGCGTTTGGATGCATACATCGCGACATCGGCTTGGCGGAGCAGTTCGGATGACGCAATCTGGTTTTGTGTATCGCAGTGTGACAATCCGATGCTTGCGCCAATAGCGATACGGCGATCAGCGATGGCTATCGGTTGTGACAATCGGCCGAGCATCTGGCGGCAGATACCCTCCAAGATTGTTTTGGAGAGCGGGCCTGCCATGCAGATGGCAAATTCGTCGCCGCCCAAGCGGAAGCAATGAGCATCATTGCCGCACACATCGCGCAAGACGTTTGCGCATTGTTTGATCATCTGGTCACCGACTGCGTGGCCGTAAAGATCATTGACCAGCTTGAACCCGTCTAGGTCGATAAGAGCAACCGACACTTCCTCTCCAACGCCGCAGTTGCGCTTGATTTCCGGGTGTAAAGCACGTCTGTTGGGTAACAGGCTGAGGCTGTCGGTATAACCGATAGTTTCCAGATTATAGACGCTTTCTAGGCCGATTTTGGATAACAGTGCAATCGCTGCGGAATAGAGTGCAAGTCCGCCGATTATCAGCGATACAATTGCCTTTTGGGGTAGATTATCAGCCAGCATCACGAGACCGATGACGGTCGCAAAAATGACTGACAGCACCACGAGGGGTGCTATCACCAATGCTCTTGGAGCCATGCTTAGCTTGCGCCAAGATTTTTGCATTGAACCCCCCGGATTGTCGACGTGCGACGGCGTGATTTGTACTTAGCGGGCGGGAGCTAAAGAACGGTTAATTTGGAGTTTACGGCGCGGTCGGAGCGGTTTCAGCGCGCCGTGCGCGATTGCCGTATTGGATGAAGGTTTCTACCCTTGATGGCTGCCGGCCTAGAACGAACGTACAAGCCTTGATTGCCCTCGGCAGGATCGAAGGCTTTGGTGCTTCCGGTTACCGATTCCCCAGCACCAAGCATCAGCCAGCCATCATCGCGGATTACCTCGGCCACGCGGGAGAACGCTTTTGCCCGGCGTAAGGCGTCGAAATACAGCATCACAT
>JBATLU010000129.1:0-5999 GCA_049289475.1 Pontixanthobacter sp.
GGATGCCGCCTGCGCGCTCGACCAGTCGCCGCTTCACTTCGCCCATTTCCCCTTCGCCCACCACAACGACGCGCGTCCCCGCGATGCGGTGGAGGAGCGGGAGTGAGCGGCACAAAACCGCTACTACACCAAACCAAGTTTTCTGAGCTTGTTCTGCAGCTTTCCCGGCAGCACGTCACCGGTTTGCTCGTTTGCGCCCAGATCGGCAGGCGCTTTGTCTTCTTCCAGATAGCGCCAGCCCTGATGTGCACGCTTATAGCGGGCTTCGACCAGAATTAGACGCGGTTCGAGGATGATCTGCCAGCGGCCATCCTGTGCCTGCCGGAATTCCTGGATCGGGCTTCGGGCGCAGATCGAATGGTCGTGAATCCAGTACAGCGAGCCGCCTTTCATCTCTTCATGCCGTTTGGGCAGATAGCGGGTGGTCATCACCGCGCCATCGGGCTGGCTTTCGACCCACGCACGCAGCGTGTGAATGCTCTCGCTACGATAAGCGATCTTGGTCATACTCAGCGGCATTAAGACGCGAGACCCGCTGCCACTGCCAGGCCGAGAAAGGCGAAGAAACCCATCGAATCGGTAATCATCGTAACAAACACAGAGCTGGCCACCGCCGGGTCTTGATCGAGCCGTTCGAAGATTACCGGCACCAGCACGCCAGCAAGCCCGGCGGTGATGACGTTCAGCACCACCGCAAGTGCAATGACCGCGCCCAGCAAGGGCGAGAAAATCGCTGCTGTTGCCGCACCGATCAGCACCGCAACGGTGACTCCGTTGAGCAAGGCGACGCGAAATTCGCGCCACAATATTCGCATCGTATTGGCTTCGGTCAGCTGGTTCATTGCAATCGCGCGAACGGATACAGCCATTGTTTGGGTCCCGGCATTGCCGCCGATGCTGGCCACGATGGGCATCAGGATGGCCAGCGCGACCAGCTTTTCGATCGCTGCGCCGAAAGAGGCAATGATCAGGCTGGCGATCAGTGCAGTGCCCAGGTTGGCGATCAACCAGCGCACGCGCGCCGCGTAGGCATCGCGGATCGGTTCGTTGATATCGCCGTCGCCCGCGCCCGACATCAGCAGCGCATCTTCGCTCGCCTCTTCTGAGATAATGTGGACCACGTCATCGACAGTCATCTGACCGACAAGACGGCCGCTTTCATCGACGACAGCCGCAGAAATCAGCGCATATTTCTGGAACATCAGCGCGACTTCTTCCTGATCCAGAGTTACCGGGATCAGCGTCTGGTCGCGCTTCATGACATCAGAAAGGGAAATGCTGCGCGGGGTTCGTAAAATCCAGCTAAGTTGGCAGGTGCCGACCGGATGATGCTTGTGATCGACCACAAACACTTCGTAGAAGTCATTGCCCAGATCGACATTTTCGCGCAGAAAATCGATCAGGCTGCCGATTGTCATATGCTCTGGCACCGCAACTACCTCGCGGCTCATCAGGCGCCCGGCGGTTTCTTCCGGATAAGAAAGCGCGCTCTCAATCGCGGCGCGGTCTTCGTCATCCAGCTCTGCCAGAACCGCCTGCTGGTCCTCGTAATCGAGATCCTCGATCATCTGGACTGCGTCGTCGGTCTCCAGCTGCTCGGCGATTTGCGCCACCGCCTCTGCGGGTAGCGATTCCATCATGTCCTCGCGGACATAATCGTTGAGTTCGGCGATCACATCGCTCGACATCAAGTCGGTAATCGCGGCTGCCAGATCGCGCCGCTCATCCCGGTCGAGCAATTCGATAAGATCGGCTATGTCTGCGGGGTGAAGTGGCTCGACGAGGTCGTAAACTTCGCCCTTGTCGCCGCTGTCGAGGGCGGAGCGGACCGAACGGACGTAATCCGCCTTCAGCGTATTGTCCTCATCCATCCGGTCATCATCGATCCGGTCATCGGGGCGCGCGCCTTCATCCGCCGGTTTGTCGGCGGTCATCAGATCGTCATCCAGATCGGGTTCGGTTGCCATTGCGCCGGTCTAGGCAGGTGAAGCTGAAAAGCAAGCGGCGGCTGTGAAATCCGCACACCAGCGGGTGACATTGCCGCTGGGGACACTATATCGGGCGGCAAATAGACAGGAGAATCCCAATATGGCTGACCAGAAACTTACCCTGACGCTCGCAACGGGCGACGTTGTGATCAAATTGCGTCCCGATCTGGCTCCCGGCCATGTAGAGCGGATTACCGAGCTGGTTTCGGAAGGATTTTATGACGGGGTTAAATTCCACCGCGTCATTCCCGGCTTTATGGCCCAGGGCGGTTGCCCGAATGGCACAGGTATGGGTGGCAGCAGCAAACCTGACCTCAAGGCAGAATTCAACGCCGAACCGCATGTTCGCGGCACCTGCTCAATGGCGCGCACCGCTGTGCCTGACAGCGCAAACAGCCAGTTCTTCATCTGCTTCGACGATGCCCATTTCCTCGACGGTCAATATACCGTCTGGGGCCAGGTGGAAAGCGGCATGGACCACATCGACGCGCTGCCCAAGGGTGAACCGCCGCGTGAACCTGGCGCGATTATCAAGGCGACCGTTTCCTGATTGTGAGTGCGGGATAGGACTGATGCTTCGCCAGATGTTGGCACTCGCCGGCGCGCTTGCGCTGTCTGGCTGCATTACCCCCTATCCCGACCTTTCGCAATCGCGCAGTCCGTGCCGGATGGAGCCGGGCGGGTGGTGCGGTTTCGTGCGCGAGGCGGCGGTTAAAAGCTATCCCTATGCGATGCTAAGCACCGATGCCTATGAGGACAAAGACGAATATGATGAACTCCCGCCGCAATTCAAACGGCGCGGGGTGGCTGACAATGACGAAAGCGGGCTCGCTTATGCGGTGTTCGACCGGTTTGTCTTAGACCGCAGCGGCAATCTGGAAAAGCTGGCTGCGCGGGTGATCGCCTTTCGCGGCACTGATGGTGTCTCTACATCCGATATTTTCTCCGGATCGCTGGGCGACAGCCAGCGCAAGGGCGCACGCCAGGTCTATGCCGCAGAACGTGCAGCACTCGATGCTTTGGGCAACAGCAGCGTTCCGATCGAGGTAACCGGCCATTCGCTGGGCGGAGCGCTGGCAACGCAAATCTCGATCGAAAACCCCGACGTCAAAGCCTATGTTTTCAACAGTTCGCCCTTTTTTAGCGGCGATTCGACCGTGAACGATAGCAAACGGATGGCGGTGTCGGAACGCGGAGAATTCCTGCGCGTGTTGCGCCAATATAAGACGGCCTCGGAAGCGGATATCTTTGTGCTCAATTGCTCACCATCGGCCAGTGCCGGGTCGAAACACAGCATCCGCAAGCTGGCCGACTGTTTGACCTGGATTGCTGCCTATGACGATCCAAGTGCGCTTGCAGTGATCGCGCCCAACAATATCAAGAAACCTGAAGTTGAGTGCGGACAGCCAGACAAGGTGCATCCGGGTTTGGGGTTCCGTGGGTCATCCCCATGCGTTCACGCCGTGCCGAAAAAGGTCAAAGAGGAACCGGGTGAAGCGTCCTAAAGCCCGGCGCGCACCAGCCAGTCATGGAACAGCCGAACGGGGCGGCTTTCGAGCGCTTGCGGCTTGCAAATAAACCAGTAGCTGTAAGGGCTTTCGACCTCGATATCGAACAATTGAGCCAGCCTGCTGTCAGCCGCGCGTTTCATATGATCGTCGTGCATAATCGCTATGCCAAGACCCTGCGCGGCGGCCTCCAAAATCAACTGGCCAGAATCATAATGATCGATAGCCGCGGGTGTCATCCGTTCGAGGCCGAGCGCGAGTTTCCACGCCTCGAAACTGGCAGGCAATTCGCTGTGTATCAGGAATGTTTGTTTGGACAGATCCTCAATTGACGGGGATGGGCCGAGCAGTTCGGCGGTAGCGCGGTTGCATATGGCATGGACCATATTGTGATCGAGCCGAACAGCGTGGAAGCTGGTGTCGGGTGCGCGCGAGAGGGTGATGGCGGCGTCGAGCGTATCGCCAACACGGTCATCGAGATGCGGACCGGTATCGAAATCGATATGCAGCAGCGGATGGCGGCGGCGTAATTCGCCCAGATGCGGGAACAAGCGCTGGCTGCCAAACAAGGGCAAAACGCCAAGCCGCAGCCGGAGCAGCGACATCTGTTCAGACTGATTTTCGATTGCCTGCGCAAGCGATTCCAGATGCGGCGCAACCGCTTCGTGAAAGGCTTGGCCTTCGTCGGTAAGTTGCATCGATTGCTTGGCACGGGTGAACAGTTTTTTGCCGGTAAAATCTTCCAGATTGGCAATCCGGCGTGACAGGGCAGACGGGCTTAGACCCAATTCCTCCGCCGCCGCGCGCGCCGAACCGAGGCGGACGGTGCGCATGAACGCTTCCAATGCGCGTAGGGGTGGCAGGCGGCGAGTCGGCATCATAATCTCCAGTCGCAAGTCTAACGCGAAAGCGGCGATATGGTTGCAATAAATTGCACCATTGCGGCCATTTTTAAGCTTCCTGTGCGTTTTCCGCAGTGACGGGAGGGTGCAGCCGCATCCGTTTGACATGCGTTTCATCGGCGGCGGTGATTTCAATCTGCCAGCCACTGGGATGTTTGACGATGGCCCCAACTGCCGGAATCTGCTCCGCCAGAATGAACGCAAGCCCGCCCAGCGTGTCGACCGATTCCTCGACTTCCCCGAGGCGCGGATCGACCTTCTCGGCAACATCATCGAGCTCGGCGCGGGCATCGCAGTCCCACATTCCCTCGCCAATCGGGACGATCAGCTCTTCGGGCAAATCATCGTGTTCGTCCTCGATATCGCCGACGATTTCCTCGACCAGATCCTCGATTGTGATGATCCCGTCCGTGCCCGAGAATTCATCGACCACAATCGCCAGATGGACCCGCCGCGCGCGCATGTCAGCCAGTACATCGAGCGCGCCGCGCGCTTGCGGCACATAAAGCGGCTGGCGCATCAGCGTGGTCCAGTCCTTGGGCGGCTTGGTCTTCTTAGCCAGAAACGGGAACACATCCTTGATGTGAATCATGCCGATTACCGAATCGAGCTGCCCGCGAAAGACCGGCATGCGCGAGTGCCCGTTTTCGGCAAAGCTGGCGACCAGTTCTTCCCATGACGCATCGGCCGGCACTGCGATAATCTCGCCCCGCGGGATCGCCATATCGTCGGCATCATGCTCGCTGAAGTGGAGCAGATTGCGCAGCATCTGCCGCTCGACACCGGACAGATCGCCATTGCTGGCGCTGCGGGCATCGTCGGACGGGTTCTCGTCCTCATGCTCGTCAATCGCATCCTCGAGTTGCTCGCGCAGCGAACGGTCGCCATCGGCGCCGAATAATTTCTTGATGGCGGGCCACAGCCCGGTTCTACTGTCCGCGTCTCCGGCGGACGATTCTATCTCGGGCATGGCCCTCGTGGATACTCCTAGTTTTCGTGGTCCCCATATGGGTCCGATATGCCCATACTCGCAAGTGCAATAATCTCCAATGTTTCCATTGCATCGGCATCTTCGGGCGAAGTTTCGTGGTCATAGCCTGCAAGGTGGAGCAGACCGTGGACGATCAGATGCGCTGCGTGATGATCGAGCGGGATGCACTTCTCCGCCGCCTCACGCGCGCAGGTTTCATAGGCAAGCGCGAGGTCGCCCAACATTTCGGGCGGACCGTCAACGGCAAGCGCCAGCAAGTCCTCGCGTTCCAGCATCGGGAAGGACAGCACGTTGGTCGACTTGTCCTTGTCCCTCCATTCGCGGTTGAGCGCATGAACCTGCTCGTCGCTGGTGAAGAGCAGGCTGGTGGTGAGGCGCGGATTGGCAAGCTCTGGCGCAACTGTCCCTGCGGAATCCGAGGCGCGGGCTGCGAGCGCTTCCCAATCGCCGTCAGGCCAGTGTTCAATGTCTATTTCGAGGTTCATGTGGTCGCTCGGTTCGTCGCGGGTGCAGACCATGTGGAACACATGGAGCACATGGAACACAGTCCTGAAAGAGAAAAACGCGCCGCCGCCAGCCAATATTGCAGCGGCGAGAGAAGAAGGGAAGA
>JBATLU010000130.1:0-6210 GCA_049289475.1 Pontixanthobacter sp.
CGCTTCGGCGGTCTCCGGTGGCGAGCGCCTGACGCAGGCCCGATACGATAAAGCCGCGCACCGCCTGACTGTCGCGGAAACGCACCTCGGTTTTGGCCGGATGGACGTTGACATCGACATCCTCAGCCGGAATTTCGAGGAACAGCGCCAGCACCGCATGGCGGTCACGCGCGAGCATATCGGCATAGGCCCCGCGCACTGCGCCGGTCAGCAGCCGGTCTTTCACCGGTCGGCCATTGACGACCAGATATTGATGATCGGCCACGCCGCGGTTGTAGGTCGGTAGGCCGGCAACCCCCGTCAGCCGCATCATGCCCGAAGATGCAGGGCGCTGCATATCAATCGAAACAGCATTGTCGGCCAGTTCGCGCGCGACAATCTCTGCCACGCGGGTTTCGATCGATTCGCTCGATTGGAGCGAGAAAATCCGCCTGTCGCCATGCTCGAACGATATCGCAACGTCAGGCCGCGCCATCGCCAGGCGGCGCATCACATCGAGGCAGGCCCCATATTCGCTGCGCGCACTGCGCAGGAATTTGCGCCGTGCCGGGACTTTGCCAAACAGATTTTCCACCCGAACACGCGTGCCGGGCGGCAACGCGGCCGGAGTATCTTCGAGCAACTCGCCATGATCGACCACTTTGCGCCACGCCTGCGCCGCATCTTTGGGTCTGCTTTCAAGCGTAAACCGCGCGACGCTGGCGATCGAAGGCAGCGCCTCCCCGCGAAAACCCAGTGTCGTGACCTGCTCGATGGCTTCGTCGGGCAGTTTGGAGGTGGCGTGCCGTTCCAGCGCCAGCGCCATCTGGCCGGGAGACATGCCGCAGCCATCATCGGTAACTTCGATCCGGGTTAGCCCACCATCGACAATCTTCACCGAAATCCGGCCCGCGCCAGAATCGATTGAATTTTCGACCAGCTCCTTCAGCGCGGCTGCGGGGCGCTCGACCACTTCGCCCGCGGCAATACGGTTGACGAGAGCTTCTGGAAGGCGGCGGATTTGCGGCATTTCCCGTGCCTAGCGGTGAAGCGGCGCTAATTCGAGGCCGGTGGTGGAAAAACCCGTGCAAGACACGCATAAATTTTTGGCCTTTTCCTGTGCCTTTCGTTAAGGGGGGCGCATCCCTGTCATATCCGGGTCGCACCTGCCGCAGCAATTTGCGGCAAAGACCCAATAACTATACGGAATCTGCGTATTATGAGCTTCTTCTCGAACCTCTTCAAATTCAGCTCGCGCAACATGGCGATTGACCTCGGCACAGCCAACACGCTGGTCTATGTTGAGGGTGAGGGTATTATCCTCAACGAACCTTCGGTGGTGGCGATGGAAACCATCGGCGGCTTCAAGAAGGTCAAGGCTGTGGGTGACGAAGCCAAGATGATGATGGGCAAAACGCCTGACAGCATCGAAGCGATCCGTCCGCTGCGCGACGGCGTTATCGCCGACATCGAAATTGCCGAGAAGATGATCGAATATTTCATCAAGAAGGTGAATGGCCGCAACACGCTGTTCAGCTTCCCCGAAATCACCATTTGTGTGCCTTCGGGTTCAACCTCGGTCGAACGGCGCGCGATCCGTGATGCGGCCAGCAATGCCGGCGCGAAGGAAGTGTTCCTGATCCTCGAACCGATGGCAGCCGCTATCGGTGCGGGTATGCCGGTGACTGAACCCGTGGGTTCGATGGTGGTTGATATTGGCGGCGGCACTACCGAAGTTGCGGTTCTGTCGCTGCGCGGCCTGGCCTACACCACGTCGGTCCGCACCGGCGGTGACAAGATGGACGAAGCCATCGTGTCTTATGTGCGCCGCCATCACAATCTGCTGATCGGTGAAGCCACAGCCGAACGGATCAAGAAAGATTACGGCACTGCGCTCGTCCCCGAAGACGGTATCGGCGAGATCATCACGCTCAAGGGCCGCGATCTGGTCAATGGCGTGCCGAAAGAAATCACCATCAACCAGGCGCATCTGGCAGAGGCATTGGCCGAACCAATTGGCGCAATCGTTGAAGGTGTGCGGATTGCACTGGAAAACACCGCGCCCGAACTGGCCGCCGATATTGTCGATCAGGGCATCGTCCTGACCGGCGGCGGCGCGCTCATTCGCGGGCTCGACGAACATCTTCGCGAAGAAACCGGCCTGCCGGTGAGCATTGCCGAAGATCCATTGTCCTGCGTCGCCATCGGCACTGGCCGCGCGATGGAAGATGAAGTCTATCGCGGCGTTCGCATGACTGCCTGACGGGTAAAAGGGGAGAAGCGGCATGGCGTCGTCATCCCGGCGCTCCAGCTATTCGCGCAAAGCGCAATACGGGGTTTTTACTGGTTACGTGCTCGCTGGCGTGGGCGCGCTTGTCGGCGCGGTTCTGCTGGGGCTTTCACTATGGCGTCCAGCCGATTTCAGCGGTCCGCGCGGGGCTGCGCAAAGCGTCGTCGAACCTGTGGGAGAGGCTGTGTCCGCAACCCGCAGCGAGGGTCAGGGATTTATCGACTCGATTCAGGGATATTACCGAGCGGGTAGCCAGAATGCGCAACTGAAGGATGAGGTCGAACTGGCCCGCATCCGGTTGGCAGAAGCGGGCGCACTCAAGTTGGAAAATGCCCGCCTCAAGGCTTTGCTCGGAATTGTTGAAGGCGAAAACAAACCGGTCGCCGTTGGCCGGCTCATCGGATCAAGCGCATCCAGCACGCGCCGCTTTGCCTATCTTGGCCTCGGCAGCCGGGACGGTGTGAAAGTCGGCATGCCTGTGCGCAGCCCCCGCGGCGTAGTCGGGCGCATTCTGGAAGTCTCCACCAGCACCGCACGCGTCCTGTTGTTAACCGACAGTCAGAGTGTTTTGCCCGTCCGGCTGATGCGGGACAATGTCGTTGCCTTTGCGGAAGGGCGCGGCGATGGAATGTTGCAGATCAGGCTGATTAACCTCGGCATCAACCCGCTGAAAAAGGGTGATGTGATGGTGACCAGCGGATCGGGTGGATACTACAAACCGGGTATGTCGGTGGCCATTGTCAGCGAGGTGACCAGTGATGGCGCGATTGGCCGGGTTATCAGCGATCCCGCTGCAACCGATTATGTCTCGGTTGAACAAATCTGGCAACCGGAAACGGTGAGCGCAGCGGCAAAACCGCCGACGGCTCCATTGAAGCCCTGATGGAACAGATTAACCCACGGTCACGCAGCGATCAATATGGCAGCCGGATAAACCGCGCGCATTCGCCTTTGCTCGTTAATGGTTTGCCAGTTGTCTCGATAATTCTTGGTTCAATCGTTCCGGCATTCCTTCTGACGAGTGCAATCCCGTTCATGCCGCCGCTCGGCTTTCTGATGCTGCTGGCATGGCGAATTGTGCGCCCCGGCCTGTTGCCGGTATGGGTTGGCCTGCCGCTTGGCATGGTCGATGATTTGTTCAGCGGGCAGCCGTTCGGCAGCGCGATATTGCTTTGGTCACTAGCGATGATTGCGATCGAACTGATCGATGTCCGGTTCCCATGGCGAACTTTTCTGCAGGACTGGCTCGCGATCAGCGCAATCATTGCCGCCTATCTACTGATAGGCGCGTTGTTCTCGGGCGCTCCAATCCGCGCAACCATATTGTTCGCGCTCATACCGCAATTCTTGATTTGCGTGCTGATTTTTCCCATGATTTCGCGGATGATTGCTCGGCTTGATAGACTGCGACTGAGGCGCTTCAAGAGCGTGGGAGTGAGCGTCTGATGTTCGGTCAGAACCGGAGACCTCCGGTCACCCAATCCGCATTGAACAACCGCTTCAACCGCCGCAGCTTTGTGCTTGGCGGCATTGGTGCTGGTATCGGTTCGCTGCTGGCGGTGCGGATGGGCTATCTCGCGATTGCCGAGAATAAGAAATACGCAACCGAGTCCGAAAGCAACCGCGTCAATCTAACGCTGATCCCGCCGCGCCGCGGGTGGATACTCGATCGCAACGGCGCGCCGCTTGCATCCAATCGTGCAGATTTCCGGGTCGATGTTATTCCTGAGCGGTTGCCCGATCCGGCCAAGACCATCGAGATTTTGGGCGATTTGCTCAACCTCACGCCGGCCAGAATTCGTGACCTCAAGGACTCGATTGAAAATGCCCGCGGGTTCCAGCCGGTCGAGGTTGGCACCGGCCTGACCTTTGACCAGTTTGCAGCGATCAGCGTGCGGCTTCCCGATATGCCCGGTGTGGTCCCGCAAAGGGGGTTTAGCCGGTTTTATCCAACCGGCCCATCGGTCGGGCATTTGATCGGCTATGTCGGTCCTGCCTCGGCGGAGGAATATGAACTCGACCGCAATCCATTGCTGGTCACTCCCGGCTACAAGACTGGCAAGGATGGTCTCGAAAAGCAATTCGAACTAACCTTGCGCGGTGTTCCCGGCGCGCGGCGGGTTGAAGTCACCGCTTCGGGCCGGATTGTGCGCGATCTGGAAACACGGCAGGATATACAGGGCGCTCCGGTCAAGCTGACCATCGATGGGCCGTTGCAGGATTATGCCGCACGCCGCCTTGGGCTAGAATCGGGTTCGGTCGTCATCATGGACACCTTGACCGGCGATTTGATGTGCATGGCATCAATGCCCAGCTTTGATCCCAACTCCTTTTCCGACGGGATTGGCCGGGTCGAATATTCGATGCTGCGCGATGATGACCGGGTGCCGCTGCGCAACAAAGTGCTCAAGGGTCTCTATCCGCCCGGATCGACCGTAAAACCGATGGTGGCAACGTCGTTCCTCAATGCGGGCCTCGACCCGGAAGAGAGCGTGGTTTGCAACGGCGGTTTGCGCGTTGGAAACCGTGTGTTTGGCTGCTGGAACCGCCGGGGCCACGGCAGGGTCAACATGTACAAGGGCATCTACCAAAGCTGCGATGTCTATTTCTATCACTTCGCGCAGCGCATCGGCATGGATCCAATTGCCGCAATGGCGCGGCGCTACGGCATGGGACAGGAATTCCCGTTACCGGTCTCTAGCCAGTTTTACGGCACAGTGCCCGATCCGGCGTGGAAGCAGAAGAAGTACAACAAGCCGTGGGCGGCATTCGACACAGTCAATGCGACTATCGGTCAGGGATATATGCTGGCCAACCCGCTCCAGCTTGCGGTGATGGCAACCCGTCTTGCCACTGGTAAAATTGTCATGCCGAGGCTCGTTCTCGACAACAAGAAACCGACCTTTGCCCCCATCGGTCTTTCTGATGAACATGAGATCGCGATCCGTCAGGCGATGAGCGACGTGGTCAATGGTCCGGGCACAGCTGGCCGAGCACGCCTCCCCTTCCCGGATATCAAGATGGCGGGAAAAACGGGGACCGCGCAGGTCGTTTCGCTGAATATCTCAAACGGTAAGTCAGGTCCGTGGAAGCACCGTGACCACGGCTTATTCATCTTCTTCGCCCCGTTCGATAAGCCGCGCTATGCCGGTGCGGTGGTGATCGAACATGGCGGGGGTTCGGGCGCTGCCTATCCGATTGCCCGCGACGTCATGACCTTCCTATTCGACCCGGCCAAAGGTCTTGCTGCACTCAACGCGCTGGAAAGTCAGTGGGGCGGTACCGCGCAGGAACGTCTCGCCAAGAAATACGCAGCCTATGCGGCGCAATCTGGCGAGGGTGTTCTGCCCCAACCTATTCGCGACGAAGATATTTTTGCCCGCGTCGATGCAGAGGCCAGAGCAGCCGCGGTGGAACCGGTTGCCCGCGCCACCGATGCAGCAGTAAACCGGTCGAGCAATATCGATTCAGCGCCCGGCGGGGTGCCAGAATGAACTCGATAATTCCCACGCCAATTGCCCGCCAGCCATGGCAGATGCTGATCCCGCTGTGCCTGATTGTCGCATTTGGTGCAGCAGTGCTTTATTCGGCTGCGCGGGGGAATTTCCAGCCTTTCGCCTCGTCCCACCTCTTACGGTTCGCACTATTCATGGTGATGGCTTCGGTCATGGTGCTGTTTTCGCGCAGTATGACGAAATTCATGGCCTATCCTGCCTATCTGGCGGTGGTTCTGTTGCTGATGGCGGTTGAACTGATGGGCGCAATTGGCGGCGGCAGCCAGAGATGGCTCGAACTGGGCGTATTACGAATCCAGCCTTCGGAATTGATGAAGCCGGTTATCGTGCTTGCGCTGGCCAAATTCTACGACGGCTTGCCCGGCGGCATGATTGAGGGCTGGCGGTCGATCGTTCCATCGGCCGCTTTGATCGCCTTGCCAATGG
>JBATLU010000131.1:0-2384 GCA_049289475.1 Pontixanthobacter sp.
AGAAGTCGGCAAATCTTACCCTTCCCACCTCTGCGAGCCCCCCCCCGTTCGCCCAGCAGCTTCAACCCCTTAGCTGTCGTAGTCCCCTCCCCACCACGCGCCGTCCCGCGCTCCACCCGGTTCGAAGACGGTTCGGCGAGGACGTCAGACACGGTTCGTCGTCATTGCAGAATGCGGAAGGAAGCGACTCGGGCCATTGCGAGAAGTTACCGCCCCTGCAGGTTCGAAACGCTTGGCGGACCATTTCGAATGGCGGAAAGATAATGGTCTAAAATGGCAATGTAGCGGTTTTGGTCTTGCGCGAAGTCTTCCGCCGCAGGTGTGTGCTTAGAACTAGATTTCGTGCTCAAACCAAACTGTCTGGGATGAAACCTCTGCCCAAGATCTTTTATCGCATTTTGAATAGCCAATTCTTGCCCGACGGCTTCATGGCTATCATGTTCATAGCTAGGCTCCTGCGGCTTGCCAGAATCTTGTCGGCTATCGACGGCACCAAAGCTGTCTACTCCTCCAGAGGTATCGGCAGGGATTTCCGGAACAAGATCTCCGTGCGGCAACGCTTTGAACAGTTCACCGACAGTAGTTGGCTCACTTGAGCCAATTTTTGCGCTATCAATTGCAGAGAATTTCGAATTCGCATTGAGCATGACTGTCTTTGCCTGGAGGCGCGCCATTTCTGATTGGAGCACATCTGTCGCGGGCTCAGAACCTGAATCGAACATCCCACTCACCGCAGTATACTCTTCGAGACCACCCTCCCAACCTTGTTGCTTTAGCCGAGCATCAATCTCCTTCGGACAATTTTCATCGTTGCCACTTATGGCGCTCTCACATGCAAGAACCCCGCTGCGTCCAATATTCAACACTTTGGACCGAAGCGCCTCCTTCAACCGCCTCGTCCAGTCCGGCTCTTGTTCACTAGGAGCATACACTTCTCTTAATGCGCCGATGGCATCCTCGACACGACATCCAACGATGGGAAAGGATGATTGCCATTGAGATTGGACTCTATTATCGCGCGGACGCGGACATGCTGACAAAACACGCCCCTTAAGAGATGTCAGGTAATTGGGCCAATCAACACGCTTGAAATCCGTTTCACTACCTACCCAAAACTCGTAATATTTCGGTCCCTTGCCCAGTTTTTTGTAATCTTCTGATCCACGATCTGGTTCTGATCCACGATCTGGCTTTGTATCGCCACTTGATTTATCACCTGATCCAGCGCTGCTTGTTGAATTGGATCCACTAGAGCCACTGCTTTTCGACCCTTCTAACTCAGCTTTCCTTTTAGCAATTTCCTCATTCTCTTTAGCAATTCCATCCTTCTGACTTTGAACATTAGCTTGATTGACATCGTCCTGCGCGTCTGCGTTGACCAAGCCGTTTGCATTCTTCTCGCTTGGATTAGTTTTGTACCTATCTGCCGCTTCGCTTCGTTTAAGTGCCGAGCCCTGTGCGGCTTGATCTAAGGCTGCATCTTGCCGACCAAGTTCTGCCTCGCGCCTATTAAGTTCGCTCAACTCTTGCGCTTTGTCCTGAGCCGCCGATTCTCGGTTCTGAATATAGTCAGCAACGGACACGGCGAGGCTAGCAACTGCTACAACCCCTGCCGCCACCGCCGCTGCGTTTTGAATAGTGGGATCTCGAGATTGTTGGTTCTCGGCGACGGATTGAGCCATAGCTTCGGGAGTGATCTCCCCGCTGCATATTGAATTGACAATAAAGATGACATTTGCGCAATCGGCAGTGAAATCTACGCCGCGCCATTTTGCTGAAGCAGCTGTAGCGGCATCTAACACCATGGAGACCACGTCATATGGAAGACGATTTTCCGCATAACTTCCGCTTCTAAGAGCTGCGTTAAGCTTGGATATTGCCTCGACAGACGATGTGATAGAATTTGAGGATCGATAGCTCTGTGAAAAAAATTGGCGTCCGAAAACATCAAACATCAATTGCTGTTGCTGATTTGTAGCCAACAGAACACCATTTCCTGTAGCGACCTCGGCAGCAGTTAATAGATTGAGTGGCCTTGCGTTGCATTGATGCCTCTCCAGAATCTGTCTCACATTATCGCGTGCAGTAGTCAGGGAGTGCTTCTTTAAATAGAATGTTGCCAGCGCCTGTCGCACGGCAAGATCCAAACGCGCCAATAGCGCCACGTTGTCAAAATGCGCGTCAAGCTGTCGAGCGTAAAATGGATCTGTAATTCTGTAGTAAGCAGATCGGCTCTGGTCGGTGGCGACTATGCTCCCACTTGGCAATGAAGAAGCTTGAATTTCAGGAGATATTGCGGATTTGGATTGCAACGCTTCGATCTGGTTTGATGTCAGAACGAGTAAAACGGTCCGACTACTAGGAATCCACGCGCTTGCAATCGG
>JBATLU010000132.1:0-8864 GCA_049289475.1 Pontixanthobacter sp.
CCTTCCCTCAAGGGAAGGGGCTTTTGATAGCACCAAGGGCCTAAATGCCAAAAAGAACCGACATATCCTCCATCCTCGTCATTGGCGCTGGCCCGATCATCATCGGGCAGGCGTGCGAGTTTGATTATTCCGGCACGCAGGCGATCAAGGCACTGAAGGAGGAAGGCTACCGCGTCATCCTCGTCAACTCCAATCCGGCCACGATCATGACCGATCCGGAATTTGCCGACGCGACCTATATCGAACCGATCACGCCTGAAATCGTCGCCAAGATCATCGAGAAGGAGCGGCCCGATGCCGTCCTGCCGACGATGGGCGGGCAGACTGCGCTCAACTGCGCCTTGAGCCTTGAAAAGATGGGTGTGCTGGAGAAATTCGGTGTGCAGATGATCGGCGCCGATGCCGAGGCGATCGACAAGGCCGAAGACCGGCAGAAATTCCGCGATGCGATGGACAAGATCGGCCTCGAAAGCGCGCGCAGCGGCGTGGCGCATAATGTGACCGAGGCATTTGAAATCCTCGAACGCACCGGCTTGCCCAGCATCATCCGCCCCAGCTTTACCCTGGGCGGAACCGGCGGCGGGATCGCCTATAACAAGGCCGAGTTCGAACGGATCGTCAAAGAAGGTCTCGATGCCAGCCCGACCACAGAGGTTCTGATCGAGGAATCGCTGCTCGGTTGGAAAGAATACGAGATGGAGGTCGTCCGCGACCGCAAGGACAATTGCATCATCATCTGCTCGATCGAAAATGTCGATCCGATGGGCGTGCATACGGGCGACAGCATCACCGTCGCCCCCGCGCTGACGTTGACCGACAAGGAATACCAGATCATGCGCAACGCCAGCATCGCTGTGCTGCGCGAGATTGGCGTCGAAACCGGCGGATCGAACGTCCAGTTTGCGGTCAATCCCGCTGATGGGCGTTTGATCGTGATCGAAATGAACCCGCGCGTGTCGCGGTCCTCCGCGCTGGCATCCAAAGCCACCGGCTTCCCCATCGCGCGCGTCGCGGCCAAGCTGGCGGTCGGCTATACGCTGGACGAGATTACCAACGAAATCACCGGCGCCACGCCTGCGAGTTTTGAGCCGACGATCGATTACGTTGTGACCAAGATCCCGCGTTTTGCCTTCGAGAAATTCAAAGGCGCGACCAACGAGCTGGCCACCGCGATGAAATCGGTCGGCGAAGTGATGGCCATTGGCCGTAACTTCAAGGAATCAATGCAGAAGGCGCTGCGCGGGCTCGAAACCGATCTCGACGGATTCAACCGCGTGGTTGAGCTGGAAGGGGTGGGGCATGATGCCATCGTCGCCTCGCTCGCCAAGCGGACCCCCGACCGCATCCTTAAAGTCGGGCAGGCTTTCCGCGAAGGTTTGAGCGTCGAGGAAGTGAACCGGATCACCGGATATGACACTTGGTTCCTGCGCCAGATCGAGGAAATCATCGAAGCGGAGAAGCAAATCTCGCGCGATGGCCTACCCAATGATGCCGCCGGTTTGCGCCGCCTGAAATCAATGGGCTTCTCCGACAAACGCCTTGCGACATTGGCCGTGCGTTCGGTCGGGGTCGCGGGCGGTATGGGCGAAACCCAGGCGCGCCGGTCGGGCTTGCTGCATGATGCGCTGCAGGCGATGGCGGGGGCAACCTCCGAGCAGGAAGTACGCGAATTGCGCCGCAAGCTGGGCGTGCTGCCGGTGTTCAAACGGATAGACAGCTGCGCCGCCGAATTCGAGGCGATTACGCCCTATATGTATTCGACCTACGAAGCCCCGACCTTCGGTGAGCCAGAGGACGAGGCGATGCCGAGCGACCGGCGCAAGATTGTGATCCTAGGCGGCGGACCCAACCGGATCGGGCAGGGGATCGAATTTGACTATTGCTGCGTCCACGCCTGTTTCGCGCTGGCGGATGCCGGTTACGAAACCATCATGGTCAATTGCAATCCGGAAACGGTTTCAACCGATTATGACACGTCCGACCGGCTCTATTTCGAGCCTTTGACCGCCGAAGATGTGCTCGAAATCCTGCGCGTCGAACAGCAGAATGGTGAATTGGTCGGGGTGATTGTCCAGTTCGGCGGGCAGACCCCGCTCAAGCTGGCGCAGGCGCTGGAGGATGAAGGCATACCGATCCTCGGCACCAGCCCAGATGCAATTGACCTTGCCGAAGACCGTGAGCGTTTTGCCAAGCTGGTCGACAAGCTGGGCCTGAAACAGCCCGATAACGGCATTGCTTACAGCCGCGATGAAGCCGCCTCGGTTGCCGCGCGAATCGGCTATCCGGTGCTGCTGCGCCCATCCTACGTCCTTGGCGGCCGGGCGATGGAGATCGTCGACAGCGAGGCGCAGCTCGATGATTACATCCGCACTGCAGTCAATGTTTCGGGCGACAGTCCGGTGCTGGTCGATCAATATCTGCGCGACGCGATCGAATGCGATGTCGATGCTCTGTGCGACGGCGTGCAGGTGGTGATCGCAGGGGTTATGCAGCATATCGAGGAAGCCGGCGTCCATTCGGGCGATAGCGCGGCGACAATTCCGCCCTATTCGCTCCCGGCAGACATTATCGACGAGATGGAGCGTCAGGCACAATTGCTGGCGATGGCGCTCGGCGTCAACGGCCTGATGAATGTCCAGTTCGCGGTAAAAGACGGCGAAGTCTATCTGATCGAGGTTAATCCGCGCGCAAGCCGGACGGTGCCTTTCGTCGCCAAAGCTATTGGCCAACCGGTGGTCAAAATTGCCGCGCGGGTGATGGCAGGTGAAATGCTCGACACCTTCCCGCCGTTCAAGCGCGATCTGCCCTATATGGCGGTCAAGGAAGCGGTGTTCCCGTTCGGCCGCTTCCCCGGATCGGATCCTGCATTGACGCCCGAAATGAAATCGACCGGCGAAGTGATGGGTATCGACAAGGATTTTGCCACCGCATTCCTGAAATCGCAATTGGGCGCAGGGGTCACCTTGCCGCAAAGCGGGCTGGTGTTCGTATCGGTCAAGGAAAGCGACAAGCCAATCATCGTTCCCGCAATCCGCACATTGATCGAATGCGGCTTTACCATTGTCGCGACCGGCGGAACCCAGCGTTATCTGACTGAGCAGGGATTACAGGTAGAGCGGGTCAACAAAGTCGCCGAAGGGCAGCCCAATATCGTCGACCGGATGATCGATGGCGATGTCGCATTGGTGATCAACACCACCGAGGGTTGGCAGAGCCTGATCGACAGTAAATCGATCCGCGCAACCGCACTTTCGATGAAGATTCCCTACTACACCACGGCGGCTGCATCGCTCGCCACGGCGGAGGCAATTCGCTCGGTAAAGCCCAGCGAGCTTGAAGTACGGTCAATGCAAGACTATTATAGCTGAGAAACAGAACGCTTCTCCCGACAAAGCATCAGGAAATTTGCCGCCCGTTACACGGGGGCACGTTGCCGAATTGCCTTTAGGAAGATGCACTTAAACCGGATTGAGAATTACGATGGAAAAGGTTCCAATGCTTGCCGAAGGCTATGAAAAGCTTACGGCAGACCTCAAGGTTTTGCGCGCCGAACGGCCCAAGATCGTCGACGCAATTGAAGAAGCGCGTGCGCATGGCGACTTGTCGGAGAATGCCGAATACCACGCGGCAAAGGAACGCCAAGGGCAGGTCGAAGCAATGATCGGCGATATCGAAAGCAAGGTCAGTCGCGCGCAAATCATCGATCCGACAACGCTTTCGGGTGACCGGATTGTCTTTGGCGCGACTGTGACGTTGCTCGATGATGACGACAAGCCGGTGAAATACCAGATTGTCGGCCAGACCGAAGCTGATGCTGCGGGTGGGCGGATTTCTTATAGCTCACCGCTCGGCAAAGCGCTGATCGGGAAGAGCAAAGGCGACGAGATCGAAGTCACCGTGCCGTCGGGTGACAAGTTCTATCTGGTCCAGAAAATCGAATATATCTGATTTGCGATTTGGGGAGATGGCCTAATTGAGGTCCTTTTCCATCGCATAATTATGGATCGGCACGCCGTCGATGTGGAAATCGCGCCGGTTTGAGACAGCATAGCCTGCACGCTCAAATGCCCGACGGGCGAGTTCGCTGGCTTCGGTGTATAATCTGGTCAATGCTTTCGAACGGGCAAATTCCTCGGCCGCCACGAGCAAGCGATCTGCCAATCCGCGCCTAGTGTGATCGGGATGGCAATAGAGCTGGTCGAGATGACCATCTGGTTCGAGCAGCGAAAACGCCACCGGGCTATCATTGCAATCGGCTGCGACGAATATCGCATGGCCGTTTTTAACGCGCTCACGCAATCGCTCTGCAGAGCCGTGCCGCGCAGCCCAAGCATCGACTTGTTCCTGCGAATATCCGGATAATCCTATTTCTTTAATTGCAGAGAGTGTCAGGGTGTGGAGCGCGTCTGCATCATCATCGCGGTAACGGCGGGTGCTATAATCCACCTGACGTCTAAGCGGCGGGTGTCAGCAATTTGTGAAGCGGCACGATGACATATTTCATTTCGGCGTCGTCGACCGTGCGCTGGGCATTGCCGCGCCATGCTTCAACCGCATTGTCATAATCGCTGAAGATACCGACGACGTGCACGCTTTCAGGGTCCTGAAACTCCATTGTACGCGGATCTTTGACCTTGCCGCCCATCACCAGATGCAAAGTTTGGGTAAATTCGGTCTCTTTCATGGGTAAGCCTTTTCAAATCACCGGGGAGGATGCGCGCGCCATAAAGAAAATGGCGCGCCAGACAAGTCCGGCACGCCATAATGGGTGTTTCTATAGGTGAATTCTACTTCCCGATGCGTGACTTGAGATCGCGTGCGGTGCGCCCGGCAGATTTGCCTGCACGGCGGGAAAGGCTGCGCGCAGCCGCTGCTGCATTACCGCCGGTAAAGGTCGCGCGCCGCTTTAGCGCTGCTGCATTGTCACCAAGCGAATCGCCCAAATCTTCCAGCCGGTCGCGTCCGGAGGTGGCCGCATCGCCTGCCGCGTCGAACAATCCGCTGGCATATGCAAGGCCAAGCTCGGTGGCATAGGTAGCCAAGGCGCTGGCGCGTTTGCCGGACTGAATTGCGACTTTGCGTCCGGGACGTGTCATCGCACCAATGGCCAGCCCCACTGCGGCCACTCCGGCCACGGTTGCGATTGGATGTTCCTTGACGAAATTAGTCGCAGTTTCAGCCGCATCGCGGGCGTAATTACCAAGATTGCGTTCGGCGTTGCGCGATTCCGCGGCCTCAATTTTAGCTTTGAGTTCTTGGCGTTTTTCTTCACTCGACATTGTTTAGCTCCTGATCAATCTACAATGGTGATGCGATCAGGCCTGCTCGTGATCCGCAGAGAGCCGGCTTTCGTCATCATGTTCTTCGTTGTCTGCACCGCTGTCGCTGAACAGGTCCAGAATGGGATTGCGCGCAAACCACACCGCAACCGCCGCAAGCAGGGTTATCAGCACGCCCTTATTGTCATCGGCGACTTCGACCGCTTCTTCGAACACATCGACTGCGCCTTCGGACAATCGGTCTGCGATACGGCTGCCCACGCTCTTGCCGCTGAAATCGCCTTTCAAATGCGCAATATCAGCTTGTACCAAGGCAAGAGCTGCATCACGCAATGCTCGGCTTTCTTTCACGCCCTGGTCAAGCACAGCGCTCACGACGCTTGGTCCTTGAATGCAGCTGACAGGCTGGCAAACTTACCACGTGCGAGAAACAGCAGGATTGCGGTGCATACCAGCAACGATCCAACCACTACCAGCATTGCGCCCAACGGTCCTAAAGCTGGGATCAACGCGATAATTCCGCCAATGACAAGGCCGATAAGCGCCAAGTGCAGGAACGCAAGTGCCGCCAAAACCAGCCCTATGCCCGCTTTCCCGCGATTGGCCGCAAAGGAAAGGCGGGTTTTCTGGAAGGCCAGTTCGGCTTCGACATAGGTCTTGCCGTCTTCGACCAAGGCCTCGATATCTTCGGTCAGCGACCGCGCTGGCGGCGGATCTGGCTGCTCAATGCCGTCTTCATCCAATTCCTGCCGGCTTGGCAGGTCAGTCTCGAACATAAGCGCAGATCCCCCGTGAGTTAGCCTTAGTCGCGCTTACCGCGGAACATACGTGCGACCATAAAGCCCAGTACAGCAGCGATGCCGACAGCGACACCGGGGCTCTTGCGAACGGCGTCACGCGCATCTTCGCCGAGTTCTTCGACGCTCTTGCTGTCCAGTTTGGCCGATGTCTCTTGCAGTTTGCGCGATGCCGTGCGGGCGTAATCGCCGTATTTTTCACCCAGTTTCTCGTCGATCACTGCGGCGTTTTCTGAAACGACTTTACCCAGTGACGAGATCCCGTCGCTCGCCTTGGTTTTGGCTTCGACTGCTAAATCACTTGCCCGTGTTTTCGCGTCACCCATCCAATCCTCCGATTTAACTTTCGCCTGATCGCGGTAAGCCACCGCGCGGTTTGATGCTTCATCCTTCAACGCACTAGCCCCTGCCTTCGCTTCTTCAAGAGCGGCGTTGAACCGGCTCTTTGCTTCTGCTTTGGCGTCAGTTTTGGGCGCTGCGGTCTTTTTGGACGCAGCTTTCTTGACTGTCTTGGGTTTGCTTGTGGTTCCTGCTTTCGTCGCGGCCATGATATTCCCTTACTTCGTCTAACTTCTTGGGCCTGTCACCGTGCATACGGTTTCTAACCCTTCTATGCTGCAACGCAACTTGCGCCAAATAGTTCCTGCGAATAAGGCGCAAGGCTACGCTGCAATACTACCGATATGGTGGTGTGTTAGCAATTTACAACACCTGAACCGGAGCCCGCACATGACCGCCATTATCGACATTCACGGCCGCGAAATTCTCGATTCCCGAGGCAACCCGACGGTCGAGGTGGATGTTTTGCTGGAAGACGGTAGTTTTGGCCGCGCGGCGGTGCCATCCGGTGCTTCAACCGGCGCGCATGAAGCTGTCGAATTGCGCGATGGAGATAAGGGTCGTTACCTCGGCAAGGGCGTGACCAAGGCCGTTGCGGCAGTTAACACTGAGATCGCAGATACGCTTTTGGGTCTCGACGCTGAGGACCAGCGCGACCTCGATTTGGTGATGATTGACCTAGACGGCACAGCAAACAAATCCCGTTTGGGCGCAAACTCCATCCTTGGTGTAAGCCTCGCCGTTGCGAAGGCCGCTGCCAATTCCCGCGGAATGCCGCTCTATTCCTATGTTGGCGGTGTTTCCGCTCATGTTCTGCCTGTTCCCATGATGAACATCATCAATGGCGGCGAGCATGCCGATAATCCGATCGACATTCAGGAATTTATGATCATGCCGATTGGCGCAGACAGCATCGCTGAGGCAGTACGCTGGGGCTCTGAAGTGTTCCACACATTGAAAAAGGGGCTGTCGGACAAAGGGCTTGCGACTTCCGTTGGTGATGAAGGCGGTTTCGCGCCCAATCTAGCTAGCACGCGCGACGCGCTCGATTTTATCATGGCATCAATTGAAAAGGCAGGCTTTAAACCCGGGGAGGACATCGCTCTTGCACTCGATTGTGCCTCAAGCGAATTCTTCAAAGACGGAAAATACGAAATTTCGGGCGAGGGTAAGTCGCTCTCACCGACCGAAATGGCAGATTACCTCGCAGCGCTGTGCGATGATTACCCGATCCGGTCTATTGAAGATGGTATGGACGAAGATGACTTCGAAGGTTGGAAGGCGCTGACCGACAAAATCGGCAAAAACGTCCAATTGGTCGGCGACGATTTGTTCGTAACCAATCCGCTGCGACTGACCATGGGCATTGAAATGGGGCTGGCCAATTCACTGTTGGTGAAGGTCAACCAGATCGGCACGCTGACTGAAACCCTCGAGGCGGTGAACATTGCCCACCGCGCTGGATACACTTCTGTGATGTCGCACCGTTCGGGTGAGACCGAAGACGCTACCATCGCCGATCTGGCGGTCGCGACCAATTGCGGGCAGATCAAGACCGGCTCGCTTGCCCGGTCTGACCGGCTCGCGAAATACAACCAATTGATCCGGATAGAGGAAGAGTTGGGCGCAAGTGCGCATTATGCCGGAGCCGCCTGCTTCGGCTAATTCACGGTTCGCGTTGAGAAATGTTGACTGTATGATGGAACGCCATAGGATTGTCTTTGAGAGGCAATCCTATTGGCACATTTTCCCACGCGGGCAGAAGATATCTCGCCCGAATTTCTGAGTGAAATTTTGCAGAGCCGAGTCGCCGACTGTGACTGTAAATCGATAGGTGCAGGGCTGGTCGGCGATAGCGCGCGGATTAGCGTGCAATACGCCTCCGGCGCAACAGGACCGGCATCGATTGCGGGCAAATTTCCGGCGCAAGATCCGACAAGCCGCAGCACCGGCGCATCGATGCAGCTCTATGAAAAGGAAGTCGGGTTTTACACCCATGTCGCGCCCAGTATCGGCACGCGGACACCGGCAGTCTATTTTGCCGAGCATGATCCCGCCAGCGGTGATTTTCTGCTGCTGATGGAGGATTGCGGTCCGGCCATACAGGGCGATCAGCTGGCCAGCTGCACATTGGAACAGGCCATTGCCGCCGTCAGCGAGCTCGCCAGATTGCATGGCCCGACATATGAACACAGCCGCTTCCTCGAATTGGATTTTCTCCAGCCCAACAATCAGGTCCGGGCATTTGCGGCGGCAGGCTATCCGGGTGCGAGCGAGCAATTCCGGGAATTTTATCAAGGTAACATCGAAGACGATCTGCTCGATTATATTTGCAACCTTGGCCAATACTCTGCCGTCCTGTTCGGCGAAGCGCCGAGCGGCCCATGCGTTATTCATGGCGACTTCCGGCTTGACAATATGCTGTTTGACATTGGCGGCGGTGCAGAGC
>JBATLU010000133.1:0-1993 GCA_049289475.1 Pontixanthobacter sp.
GCTTTGGCCGGATCGAGATATTCGATCGCCAATACCTGCAATTCAGCACCTGTGATGCCGAGATAGCGTTGCTGTGCACCCGTGAAAATGTCGATATATTCGGGTTCGCTCTGCGCGCGGCTGACCAGGCTCATCCAGCCTGCGTTGCTCTTCAGGCGGTTGTCGAACATCTCCAACACAGGCTGGCGTGCGCGCTGGATAAGGTCAGCATCGGGCGGGGTACGGCGTAGTTCCTCGATGACTGCGGTCATCGCGGCCTTGGCAGCGTCGATCTTCGATACATCCACCGATGCACCAATGGAGAAGGTGCCATAGCCAATGTAGGTTCCTGATTGGCTGCTATCGACAGAGGGTGAGTAAACTTGCCCCAATTCCTCGCGCAGTTTTTCCGTCAGCTGCAGGCGGACAATTCGTTCGAGAAGATTAAGCCGCGATGTGCGCTGCGTGTCCTCATCATCGGTCGTCGGCCACACCAGCTGGATCATCGCCTGATCGGGTTCGCCACCATGGGTGATAATAAATGGGCCGAGATCTTGCGTAAAATCACGAATCCGCTCTCCATTATCAAAGGGACTAAAGTCACTCTCGCGCATAGGAAGTGCGCCGAAGGTTCGCGCGACATTCTGGATTGCTTCATCCTCGTCAAAATCGCCGACAATGCCGATCTCGATTGCGCCGTGAGCCAATCGGTCGCTGATGACTGATTTGAGCCGTTCAAAATCAAGCTCGCGATAGTCTTCTAAAGGCTGACGGGTGAAGCGCGGATCATTGTCCGACAATATCGCGCGCGACGCCTCGCCAAAGGCTGAACCGGGCGTCTTGCCAAGGCGGGCAAAAAAATCATCAAGGCTCTTACGCCATGGGCCCAACCCTTCGGTGCGGTAGCCGGGATCAACAACATAGGCTGTAAATAGCTGCAATTGCAGATCGAAATCGCGCGGCGTGGTGGTGACTGCGCTGACAAAGGTTTCCAGTCCGGTGTCGAAACTACCCGCGACCGAGCGCCCCGCAAGGATCGATTGCAGATCGTCGAGGCTGTGTTTGCCGAGCCCGCCGCTGATCAGCAAGCCGTCCAGCTCCACCGCCAGCGGATCATCATGCGTCGCCAGCATCAGACCGCCATCGATCGACACTTGAATCGAAATCCTGTCATCTTCGAGATCGGTCGGTTTCAAATTCAACCGCACACCGTTGGCGAATTGGAGCGTACGGATGTCGAGCTTATCGGTCCGCATGTCGGAGATGATCGTGCCCACGGGTCCGAAATCAGTATAAGCAAATTGGGTTGTGCCATTATCCTCGGGTGGGCTGACCTCGCGGGCAAATGCTGCTGAAACTGCCGCGCGCAGAGCCTCTGCGCCGCCAACAGGGGCGGTCTTTCCGGTAAAGCGGATCAAGGGGTCATCAAGTTTGCCAATCCGGGCGCGATAGGCTTCAAGCACCGCCCTGGGGGTGATTTTTGGCAGGGTGTTCTCGAAAAATGCCAGACCGGCATCGGGGGATGCCGGTATGCCATCACCCCGCGCAATTTCGAATGCGTCACCGACATAATCACCATTGCTGCGTGTGGCTGCGTTGGCAGCAGAGTTCTCAAAGGCTGTGCGCATATTCGCAATCTGCTCTGCAACCTCCGCATCGCTGAAGCCGAACTGCAGCGCGCGCCGGACTTCGTCGATTGCGCTGTCGAGCCCGTGCTTCCACTCGCCTGCTTCGGAAGAAACCGCAATTTGCGTAGTATCCGCAGCTTCAAAGAAGCCACCGCTTGAAATGCTCACCCCGCGAAAGGGTGGATCCTCGCTGCGCTGGATTCGCTGGAGCCTGCGCGACAATGCCCGCGCGGCTATAGAGTACAGTAAATCATCGACCGAATTGGCGAAAGTATCTGGCCGGTCGAGATAGCTTCTGTTGCGGCTTACGGTGATGGTTTCGGTCAGCGCCGGGTCCAGATATATGTCAGTCTGCCCGCGAAAATCTGGGTCGACCGGTCCTGCTG
>JBATLU010000134.1:0-7300 GCA_049289475.1 Pontixanthobacter sp.
CTACAGTCCTCGGGCTCGGTTGTTTTGCATTTGTCGCTCCCGCAATCGGCTCCAATGCCATTGCGTTCCCGCTACCGCGGTTGTTCAATAGTCAGTTTAAAGACAATGAACTGATTTACACCGGTAAGGTTTCGTATGAATTTGCGGCGCCTGTAACGATGTATGCAAGCTTTACCCACGGTTATAAATCGGGCGGCTTCAACCTCGATGCAACAGCGGCTGCCGGTGGTGCTGATCCGCGCTTCCGTTCGGAACTCGTTGACGCTTACGAAGCTGGTGTGAAGGCAAAGTTCCTCGACAATGCAGTAACGATGAATATGGCTGTGTTCCGCGAGGAATTCACCGACTTCCAGGTTCTGGAATTCACCGGTGCGCAATTCACCACTTTCAACGTGCCAAAGGCGATTTCGTCAGGGTTTGAACTTGAATCGGTCATTCGTCCGAGCCGGAACTTCACCGTCAACGCCGGCCTGAGCTATACCGACGCGAAATATCCTAACGATTGCGCGGGTTCGCAAACCAGTGTCAACGTAGTGAGCCTTTGCGGGAATTCGCAAACGAATGCACCGAAGTATGTTGCGATCGTGGGCGCTACCTATGATCGTGATCTTGGCAGCTCGATGAAATACTTCCTGAATGCCAATGTCCGCATGAGCAGTGATCAACGGACATCGACACAGGCAATTATCGTTCCGAGTGCCGCTCAGATTACGGCAGCTGGTAGCGTTCAGGCGGCGGTAGATGCAGCGCCGCTCAATCCGTTCGACATCCAGGACGGCCATGTTAAAATCAACCTGCGTGCAGGTATCGGTCAAATTGACGACACATGGGGTATCGAAGCTTGGGCGACCAACATCACCAACGAAGTTACCCGCGGTGTGACGTTTAACCCGACGCTTCGCTCCGGTTCACGCTCTGCATTCGTGCAAGAACCACGTATGTATGGTGTGACCTTGCGCGGCAAGTTCTAAGCTTCGCATAATACCGAAAATCGGGAAGGGCCGCTTGCTTTGTGCAGGCGGCCCTTTTTCTTTGCGCATGTTGAATCTTGCAGCGCGCGCAACTGCGCAGTAGTGCAGACCCATGCAACCGACATATCACCCAGTCATCTCATCGACCGGTTTGTTCACGCCTGCGGAATCAATTTCCAATGCGGAACTGGTTGAAAGCTTCAACGCCTATGTCGCCAAATTCAACCTCGACAATGCCGCCGCGATTGCTGCTGGCGAGGTGGAAGAACTGTCACCCAGCTCGGTCGAATTCATCGAGAAAGCGAGCGGGATAAAGGCCCGCCATGTCATGTCCAAGGCGCCGATACTCGACATCGACACAATGGCGCCGCGCTGGCCCGAACGGAGCAATGACCAAATCTCTGTTTTGGCTGAAATCGGGGTGCAGGCGGCTCGGCAAGCGCTTGAACGCGCAGGCCGCGACGCAGCAGATGTCGATGCGGTGCTGTGCGCTGCGTCCAATATGGAACGCGCCTATCCGGCGATGGCAATCGAAATTCAGCAGGCGCTCGGGATCGACGGGTTTGGTTTCGATATGAATGTTGCCTGTTCATCGGCGACCTTCGGAATCCAGACAGCGGCGGACTATATAAGATCCGGCAACGCCCGCTCGGTTCTGGTAGTTAGCCCTGAAATCACCAGCGGGCATTTGAACTGGCGCGACCGCGACAGCCATTTCATTTTTGGCGACGTTGCCACTGCGGTTCTGGTCGAAGATGCCGCAATCGCGCCGCCTGTGCATTGGGACATACTCGGGACCAAATTGAAGACGGTCTTCTCCAACAATATCCGCAATAACTTCGGCTTCCTCAACCGCGCGCACCCTGAAAGTGCTGGGGCTGCAGACAAGCTGTTTGTCCAGGAAGGCCGGAAAGTATTCAAGGAAGTGGTACCGATGGTCGCGCAGATGATCTTGTCCGAGGCCGGGAGGCTGGCGATTGATCCGGCCAAGCTGCGGCGGATGTGGCTGCATCAGGCCAATACCGGCATGAACCGTCTCATCGCGCACCGCGTGCTGGGCCATGAAGCAAGCGAGGATGAAAGTCCGACCGTGCTTGATACCTATGGCAACACGTCTAGCGCGGGATCGATTATTGCGTTCCACCTTCACAGCGATGATCTGGCAAATGATGATACCGGGCTGATCTGCAGCTTCGGTGCGGGCTATTCGGCGGGTGTGGTCTTCGTCCGCAAAGTGGGTTGAAGCACTTTTACAACCGATAAAGCGGGCGGCATTCATTCAAAGCCTTTGAGCGGCTTGACTTGTCGCGCTCGCAGCAAGAGCCTAGATGGAGCTCATGGCAGGTGAAATTTTAGACAACCAAGGGCGCGGTGACGCTGGCTGGCAATGGCCCGCGGTTCATCCGGAAGGCCGGAAATTCGGCGTATTTGCGGGCGCTGCGGCAGCAGTGGCATTCTTGTTCGGCTTTGGAATTCTAGCATGGCCATTGGTGGGTTTAACCGCTGGCATATTGGCCTTTTTTCGGGATCCGGAGCGGGTTGTCCCACAAGATGACCGCGCGATAATTTCACCCGCAGATGGCCTTGTGTCGATGATTATGCAGGTCAATGCCCCGACTGAACTGGTTGACGAGAACGGCACGGGCGAGGGCGGATTGCCGCCCGGCCCGGTCATGCGCGTGTCGATTTTCATGAGCGTGTTCGATGTGCATATTAACCGCACACCGATTTCCGGCACGATCAAGCGGCTTGTTTATATGCCGGGCAAATTCATGAATGCCGAACTGGATAAGGCCAGCGAGGAAAACGAGCGCCAGCATATTCTGGTAGAGCGCGGTGACGGTTTGCTGATTGGCTTCACCCAGATTGCCGGCCTGGTTGCGCGGCGGATTGTGCCCTTTGTCAAACCGGGCGACATTGTCGCTGCCGGACAGCGCATCGGTCTGATCCGCTTTGGCAGCAGGGTCGATGTCTATTTGCCCGCAGGAACCAGCGCTAAAGTTCTGCTTGGACAGCGGGTCATTGCTGGTGAGACTGTAATCGCCGAATTGGGGCAGAATAATTTGCTGGAAGGCATCTCGCAATGAGCGACGACAATGTGCGGGTTGGCCCCAAGGCTGCCGAAGATGAAGTGCCTGAACAGCGGCGACCGCGTAAAGGGCTCTCGCTCAGGGCTGTCCTACCCAACGCAATTACCGCTGCTGCGCTATGTTCGGGTCTAACCGGTATCAAATTCGCCATCTCGCAAGATTGGGCAGCGGCAATTCTGGCAATCATTCTGGCGGGCGTGCTCGACGGAATTGATGGGCGGATTGCGCGCCTGCTTAAGGCGCAATCGCGCTTCGGGGCAGAGCTCGATAGTCTGGCGGATTCGCTATCCTTCGGCATGGCGCCGGCAATTATTTTCTACCTTTGGACCCTGCAGGATTTGCCGAGGGTAGGGTGGTTTGCCTCGCTCGCATTCGCGATTTGTATGGCGCTGCGGCTTGCGCGCTTCAATGCGCAGATAGACATGGACGACCAGCCGCATAAGTCAGCCGGATTTCTGACCGGCATCCCCGCGCCGGTTGCGGCGGGATTGGCGTTTTTGCCGTTCTATCTGTGGATGGCGACCGGCCGCGATGAATTCAGGGAACCGATTGCCAATGCGATCTGGATGGTGATCATCGCGTTCTTTATGATTTCGAACCTGGCGACGCTGAGTTGGGCGTCCATCCGGCCGCGCCGCAGTGTCCGGCTAGAACTGATTGCCTTTGTCGGCTTGTTGTTTGCGGCGCTATTGCTCGAACCGTGGTGGAGCCTTGCGGTGATTGCGCTTGGTTACCTCGCCTTTATGCCGCTGGGAATTATCCGTTACGCGCGGATCAAGCGGCAACGCGCAGCTGATCGGAAGGCATAGCGCCTAGCGACCGCTGCTGCCGCGCTTGCTGGAAACAATAGGTCTCAGCCGATGTCAGGCGAACTGGTTTTGAAATAATGCCCAATTGAACCCGCACCGTTTGTACCGAATTCTGCAGCTTCACTGCGCGGCTGAGCTCACGATAGGCTTGCGTTCCGCGCAATGCGCTGTCGAACAGAGAAACTGCCGCGACGACCGCAGCAGTTGCAAACAGGATTCCCAGAACAATCGCACTCATCACTGACCTCATTTCACTCGCACAGAGCTGTTGCTAGCCTGTGGAAAAACTGTGTATAGAACCGGGCGAAGCACATTGTGTTCCATCCAGAATCACAATGTTCTCTATTTGTTCCTCCGTGTCAAGCGGCTTTCACGACCAGTGCCGCATTTTCTGCGGCAAATTGAGGGTGGATTTCCCGCGAAGACGACGCTATGGGCGCGCATCCGCAACGAAGATGTCCGATATTCGGGCGTTCGGCAGGGCGGAAATCCACATGGAAAACGCACATACCGGTGCCCCAAGGACTCCCATCCGGGATATCCCCACGGTTCCAGTTTTCCAGAGGCATAACCGGAAGGAATTTACTTATGGCGGCACCTACCGTCTCGATGCAGCAATTGATTGAAGCCGGAGCGCACTTCGGCCACCAGACCCACCGCTGGAATCCGCGGATGAAGCCGTATATTTTCGGCGCCCGCAACGGTGTTCACATTATCGATTTGTCGCAAACCGTGCCTTTGTTTGCACGTGCGATCGACTTCGTTGAATCGACCGTTCGTTCAGGCGGCAAGGTTCTGTTTGTCGGTACCAAGCGTCAAGCGCAGGAACCGATTGCAGACGCAGCGCGCCGCAGCGGCCAGCACTTCGTCAACCACCGTTGGCTTGGCGGGATGCTGACCAACTGGAAAACCATTTCCGGTTCGATCAAGCGTCTCAAGACTTTGGAAGAACAGCTTTCGGGCGAAATCTCCGGTCTGACCAAGAAAGAAATCCTTCAGCTGACCCGCGAACGTGACAAGCTGGAGCTTTCGCTGGGCGGTATCCGCGATATGAACGGCATTCCCGACGTGATGTTCATCATCGACGCCAACAAGGAAGAGCTCGCGATTAAGGAAGCTAACGTTCTGGGTATTCCGGTTGTCGGCATCCTCGACACCAATGTCGATCCTTCGGGCATCGCGTTTCCCGTTCCGGCCAATGATGACGCAGCGCGTGCAGTTCGCATGTACTGCGACGCGATTGCCGAAGCGGCGATCTCGGGCAAGGGCGGCAAAGTTGTCGATTCGGGCGCTGATTTCGGCGCGATGGCCGAACCTCCGGTCGAAGCATAATTCTCCGGTCCGGCATCCGGGCAATCATCGCCGCGTAACAATTGCACATTAGCAGACGCGGCCTAGCGCGCCGGACAATTCCCTGAACAGGGCGGCGTCCGGCGCCGCAAATTTTGAAAGGATAGAGCAATGGCTGCATTCTCAGTCGCTGACGTAAAAACCCTGCGCGAAAAGACCGGCGCAGGCATGATGGACGCCAAGAAGGCGCTGACCGAAGCTGGCGGCGATATCGAAGCTGCGGTTGACGCGCTTCGTGCCAAAGGCCTCGCCACCGCACAGAAGAAATCGAGCCGTACCGCGGCAGAAGGCCTCGTCGGCGTTGCCGTTGAAGGCACCAAGGGCGTTGCTGTCGAAGTAAACTCCGAAACCGACTTCGTTGCGAAGAACGACCAGTTCCAGGATTTCGTCCGCAACACCACCGCTGCGGCGCTGAGCGTTGCCGGTGACGATGTCGAAGCCTTGAAAGCTGCGGCGTATCCGACCGGCGGCACCGTTGGCGAAAAGCTGACCGACAATGTCGCGACCATCGGTGAAAACCAGCAGGTCCGCCGGATGAAGACCGTTTCGGTCTCAAACGGTTTGATCGTTCCCTATATCCACAACGTCGCTGCGCCGAACCTCGGCAAGATCGGTGTGCTGGTTGCGCTGGAAAGCGAAGCAGGCGCGGACGTTCTTGAACCGCTCGGCAAGCAACTGGCGATGCACATCGCTGCGGCATTCCCGCAGGCGCTGAACGCTGACGGCCTCGACGCTGACATGATCGCCCGTGAGCGCGCGATTGCTGCTGAAAAGGCTGCCGAAAGCGGCAAGCCTGAAAATGTGCAGGAAAAGATGGTCGACGGCGCAATCGCCAAATTCGCCAAGGAAAACGCCCTGCTCAGCCAGGTGTTCGTGATGGACAACAAGACCGCAATCGCCGACGTGGTGGCCAAGGCTGGCAAGGCGGCCGGCAAAACGATCACCCTGGTCGATTACGTCCGCTTCCAGCTCGGAGAAGGCATCGAGAAGGAAGAAAGCGACTTCGCAGCAGAAGTTGCGGCCGCTGTTGGCGGTTAAGAATACAATCTCGTCATCCCCGTGAAAGCGGGAAGGGCGAAGTGAAGATATTGAACGGCCAAGGTGATATGCATCACTTTGGCCGTTTTTCTGTGTGGAGGGTATTGACGGTTTGCAACAAAGCGACTGGTTTTGTTCCAGCGCTTTTGAGCGATCAATAACTCGGGCAAAATGGGTAAATTGCAAAATTCCGTTCGGGTCCAAACTGTGCAGATTGACCTATTCCAATTTTCTGTAATACGTCGTTCAATCTTAATAGAAAAGGCGCTGTGATGGGCAGGTTTGGGCGTGGTTCGTTCGTGGCGGGGATGCTGCTCCTTTTCGGAATGATTGCCTCATCGACTGCGCAGGCACCGGTTGAACCCCTTGGGCCGGAGCGCCGAGCGGAAGCAAAATTGTCTTGTGATGGCGGCGACTTGCAGGCTTGCTTCCTCTTTGGCCGCGATCTGGCCAACCAGCAGGCAGCTACCTCAGAAGGCGATGAGATTATCCATAATGTGCTTGGCAAAGCGTGTCTCGGCGGGGTGTTTGAGGCTTGCTATGGTTTCGGCAATTATAAGCTGATCGGAGTGGGCGCCGATATGGACGAGGCTGAAGCCCGCAAGATGTTCGATCGCGGCTGTCAGGGCGGCGATGCGAAGTCTTGCCAAGCCCTACAACGCTTCGATGCCGCACCGCTCAATGCGGCGCGCTTGTCCAAGGCTGAATGGCCGCTTCGCCGTCGGATCAATGCGGCTGTTTATATCATCGATGATAAAGGCAAAATGCTCAACGAACTGGCTTCTTTTGAAACCTTCAGCAGGGACAATATTCTTGCCGCCAAAATGCGTGAAACTGCCTGCGATATGGGTAATCCGGAGGCCTGTTGGGTCGCCGCGCGTTATATGCTGGGCATGGATGAACATCCGTACTTTTTGCAGCGCGGTGTGCGATACGCCGATCGCGCGTGTATGGGCGGGGAGGCCAAGGGCTGCAAATTGCGCGATTCGTTTCAAGACAAGAAGCTCACTCCGATGGGTAATCCCGCCAAATGGGGCAGCAT
>JBATLU010000135.1:0-6851 GCA_049289475.1 Pontixanthobacter sp.
TACCCGCGTCCAATAGGCGGTTTTCCTTGCCAAGCAGCGCCATTGCCCTTAAGGGCGCGCTCTTTCCGGCCATGGTCACCCTGGAGGCGTGGTGTCGGAAATGTAAATCAATGCACTTCGAAAGGCACATATTATGAGCGAAGCTCTGACTCTGCCGGCCGAGACGCGCGAACGGGCTGGCAAGGGAGCCTCCCGTGCACTGCGTCGTGAAGGCCGTGTCCCCGCCGTGATCTATGGCGGTAAGGAAGAACCCACAACGATCCATGTTGAAGCCAAGGAGCTGATGAGACAGCTTATGACCGGCCACTTCATGAACTCGATTGTCATGATTGAAGTATCCGGCAAAATGGTTCGCGCCCTGCCAAAGGACGTCGCGTTCCACCCGGTTACCGATCGCCCGCTGCACGTCGATTTCCTGCGTCTGTCGAAAGATGCGAAAATCGAAGTCGCTGTACCGGTTGTCTTCATCAATGAAGAAGCTTCGCCGGGCCTCAAAAAGGGCGGCGTGCTCAACGTCGTTCGTCACGAACTCGAACTTGTTTGTGTGTCGGATAAGATCCCCGACGAAATCGCAATCGACGTCACCGGCAAGGAAGTCGGCGATTCGATCCACATCAGCGAAGTCGTACTTCCTGATGGTTCGGAAAGCGCGATTACCGACCGTGATTATACCATTGCTACGCTGGTTGCGCCTTCTGCCCTTAAGAAGGCTGAAGGCGATGCAAGCGGCGGAGAAGCCGAAGCCGAACCGGCTGAAGGTGAAACTTCGGAAGATTAATTCTTCGCACAAACAAATATTTGCGGACGCCGGCCCACGAAAGTGTGGTCGGCGTTTTGCTTTTTGGACCTGTCTCGGTAGGGAGCGTGGATGCAAATCTGGACAGGCCTTGGAAATCCCGGACCGCAATATGCGATGCAGCGGCACAATGTCGGCTTTATGGCGATAGACGTCATTGCCGATATGTACCGCTTTGCGCCCACGCAGAAGAAGTTTCAGGGCTGGACGCAGGAAGGCAGGATCGGCGGTGAGAAGATCCTGCTGCTCAAACCGGCGACATACATGAATGAAAGCGGCCGCTCGGTCGGTGAGGCGCTGCGCTTCTACAAACTTGACCCCGATGCGTTGACGGTGTTCCATGACGAGCTTGATCTTGCGCCGTTCAAGATCAAGGTCAAACAGGGCGGCGGGCATGCTGGGCACAATGGCCTACGCAGTATCGACCAGCATATCGGCCCCGATTTCCGCCGCGTTCGGCTGGGCATTGGTCATCCGGGCCATAAGGACCGTGTGCATGGCTATGTGCTTGGCAATTACGCTAAGGCCGAACAGGATGGGCTGGCTGAAATGCTCGGGGCGGTCGGAGCGGAAGCAGAATGGCTCGCTCAAGGAAATGATCCGCGCTTCATGAGCGAAATCGCGCTGAGAATGCAGGAGAGATAATAGATGTCCAACGCTCATTTGGAAGTCAGCCAAGAGGCTGGTCGGGATTTTTTCATGCGCGGCATTGCTGGGCCAATTGTGATGTTGAACTTGCTGCGTTTTCATGATCAGGCGGACTATTCAGCCTCGCCGGAACTGGCCCCCGATCAAGCAATCAGCGGGCGTCAGGCATTTGATCTCTATATCACGCATACTTTGCCTTTTCTTGAGCAAAGTGGTGGTAGCCTCTCACTACTGGCTGATGGAGGCAAGTGGCTGATAGGACCTCAAGACGAGACATGGGACTGCGCAATGCTGGTCCGCCAAGCGAGTGTCGAGAGCTTCATGGCATGGAATTCAAACGTAGAATATCTTGCCGGAATTGGGCATCGAACTGCCGCCATTTCAGACTCGCGGCTGCTACCTCTGGTCGAACATCCACAAAATGACTAACCCAATCTCAAATAGTGGAGAGACACGCATGACCGATATTGACCGCCGCACCCTACTCGCCGGGACTGCCGCCGCTGCAACGGTTGGCGCCGTGCTGACAGGAACTGCTGCCAAAGCGATGCAATACGCGCCTAACCTTGCTGGCAAGTCTATCCTCATCACCGGTTGTTCATCCGGTTTTGGCCGAATTGGCGCGGTCCATTATGCGCAGCGCGGCGCGAAAGTGTTTGCGACCATGCGCAATCTGCCCCGCCCCGAAGCGGATGAATTGCGGGCGCAGGCAGAAAAAGAGCAGCTCGACATCCACATCATCGAAATCGACGTCACAAGCGACGAGCAGGTGACCGCAGGGGTAGCAGAGGCCGAGCGGATCAATGGCGGCGCGCTCGATGTGCTGATCAACAATGCCGGGATGTCGACTGCTGGACCGATCGAGATTCAGGACATGGAAGCGACCCAGCTGATGTTCGAAACCAACGTTTTCGGACCTCAGAGGATGATGCGTGCCGCCCTCCCCGCTATGCGCGCAGCCAAATCGGGGCAGATATTCAATGTAACCTCGCAATTGGGCCGGGTAATGCTGCCCGGCTTCGGCCAATATTCACCGACCAAATTCGCTTTGGAAGCGATGAGTGAGCAGATCGCCTACGAATTGGTACAGCACAATATCGACGTGACGATTATTGAACCGGGCGGCTATCCAACCAAAATTTGGGAAAACGCCAATGCTATGACGCAAAAATTGCTCGACCGCGCGGATCCGGTGCATCTGGATGGATATGCCGCGATGATCGAACAATTGCGCGCCAATTCAAATGACGGCGGCGAAACCGATCCGGCCGATGTGCCGCGCGCTATTGCGGAAATCATCGCGATGCCAGCAGGCACCCGCCCGCTACGCAAGGAAGTCCACCCCGGACCCAAACCGCAAATGGCGATCAATAAGGTCTGCGCCGATGTGCAAGTCGGATGGCTGGGCGCATCGCCCTATGGTCCTTGGGTCAAAGCGGTTCATCACGCATAGGCTGGTCAAACAGCCATTGCGCCGCTAAGCGCGCGGCATATTCATATACCGGAGTTTACGATGGGTTTCCGTTGCGGGATCGTCGGGCTGCCCAATGTCGGCAAGTCCACACTGTTTAATGCTTTGACCGAGACGCAGGCCGCGCAGGCTGCGAATTATCCGTTCTGCACAATCGAACCCAACGTGGGGCAGGTCTCTGTCCCCGATGCGCGGCTCGATACGATCGCCAAAATCGGCGGCAGCGCGAAGATTATTCCGACCCAGCTCGCCTTTGTCGACATTGCCGGTCTGGTCAAAGGCGCGAGCAAGGGTGAGGGTCTCGGCAACCAGTTCCTCGGCAATATTCGTGAAACCGATGCAGTGGTGCATGTGCTTCGCTGCTTCGAAGATGACGACATCCAGCACGTGAACAACAAGGTTGATCCAATTGCCGATGCCGAAGTGGTCGAAACCGAGCTGATGCTGGCCGACCTTGAAAGCCTCGAAAAGCGCGTTCCAGCGGCGGAAAAGAAAGCGAAGGCTGGCGTCAAGGAAGCCAAGATCCTCGCCAGCGTGCTGGGTCAGGCGCTAGAATTGCTGCGCGAAGGCAAGCCTGCCCGGCTAACCGAACCGGCTGATATCGAGGAACAGCGCGTGTTCGATCAGGCGCAATTGCTCACTGCCAAGCCGGTGCTGTATGTGTGCAACGTGGCTGAAGAAGACGCTGCAACGGGCAATGCATTGACCGAAGCGGTCGCTGCCAAAGCTGCGGCCGAAGGCGCGCAATCGGTGGTTGTCTCCGCTGCGATTGAATCCGAAATCGTCGGCATGGAGCTTGAAGATCGCGGCGAATATCTCGAATCGCTCGGTCTTAACGAGAGCGGCCTCGCCCGCGTTATCCGCGCTGGGTACGAATTGCTCCAGCTGCAAACCTACTTCACCGTCGGCCCGAAAGAAGCCCGCGCATGGACTTTCCACAAGGGCGCCAAGGCACCGCAGGCGGCGGGCGAAATCCACAGCGATTTCGAACGCGGCTTCATCAAGGCCGAAACCATGGCCTATGATGATTTCGTCGCGCATAATGGCGAAAGCGGGGCGCGCGAAGCGGGCAAATTGCGGCAGGAAGGCAAGGAATATCTGGTCCAGGACGGCGATATTCTCAACTTCAAATTCAACGTCTGATCTGCGTTAAGCGCGATGATATACTTCGAAGATCTGGTGATTGGCACCATCCAGTCGTTTGGCCGCTATGAGGTAAAGCTGGAGGAAGTGCTCCAGTTCGCCGAGATGTATGATCCGCAGCCGTTCCACCTCGACGAGGAAGCCGCCGCGCAAACCCACTTCGGGCGCATTTCCGCCAGCGGATGGCATACTTGCGCGATGGTTATGCGGATGATGGTCGACAATATGAAGGCGCAGAAACATGCCGGCCTCGGTTCACCAGGGATGGACAATCTTCGCTGGGCCAAGCCGGTCTACCCCGGCGATACTTTGCGGGTGGAAACCGAGGTGCTGGAAAAGCGCCGGAGCAAGTCGCGGCCCGACATGGGTATTTTCAAATCACACGGGCGCACTTTCAACCAGAATGACGAATTGGTGCTGGAGATGGTGTCCAACGGCCTGATCCGTGTGCGCAATCCTGACGCACCCATCGAAGACTAAATGTACCCGAGCCCGACTTCGCATGAACGGCTGGCCGATGGCATTGTCCATCTAATCGGCGTGCTGGCGGCGCTCGCCGGATGCCTCAGTTTGGTTCTGTTTACCGCTGCGAAATACGACACTCCGCTGATCGCCGCCTGCGCAGTCTATGCCATCAGCATGACCGCATCCTTCACCATTTCCGCATCCTACCATCTGTTGCCGCATCACCACTGGCGCGGCGCGCTGCGGCGGATGGATCATGCGGCAATCTACGCGCTCATCGCAGGGACATTCACCCCGCTGTTGGTGCTGATCGATACCGCCACTGCCTACACCATACTGATCGCGGTGTGGGTGCTGGCCGTGCCCGCGATGCTGTACAAGATATTCGGTGACACCATCGAACCACGCTGGTCGCTCGCGTCCTATATCGGGCTGGGTCTGGTCGGAATTTTCGCCCTGCCCGATTTCGCCTCAGCGCTGCCGATGGCCGCGCTGATTGCCGTCTTCGCGGGCGGGTTCTTCTATTGTTTTGGCACGATGTTTTACCGGAAGGCAGGGCTGCCCTTCCGATACTCGATCTGGCACTTCTTCGTTCTGCTGGGGACTGTGTCGTTCTTTATGGCGATCTGGGTGAGTTTGTTTGAGCCAGGGTTGATGGCGTGAATTGAGGTGGAATTGAGACAGTCTGTTTTCGAAATAGGTTTTGCCAAAGCAACCGGAGAATGAGGCGGGAGCCGCCTCATTCATTAAAAATGAAGCGACGGACCAAGAATTAGCGCGAAAGCAACCGAAGCGGCAACACCAGCGCCGACAAGCGCAAGGTTCCTCCGAATTAGGATGGGCACTGCCTTCCCGTCTCTGCCTGCGGCGTAGCCAATCGAAATGAAGCCTGCGAGGCCGCCGAACGAAGAAGCTGCCGCTGACATTACGGTAATGACAATTCCAACCGGATTGAGAAGACCGACCAGTACCGCCGCAGCACCGGCGCTCACATAATATCCATTTGCAATTATTCGCCGGATTGGTCGAGTGCCTGGTCCGTTGCCGATCATGACATTCAGAGCGCGGTTCGCGGCACGGACGAGTAGAATGTAACTCACCAATCCTATTGAAATCTCGAATATCTGGACTGGCAAAGTCAGTTCGAGATTTGATAGATTGCCTCCCTCGCCAACGCCCAAATCCCCAACACCGGATACTCCTGAAAAGAGAAAATAGCCCGATGCCACGAACGCCTCGCTAACCCACACAAGCCATAGTATAATCTGGATTAGATCGCTAACATCTCCGCGAACAGCGCGACGCCAACAAAAATAGGCCGCAATTGCAAACAACACATTCACGCCAACTCCGGCACAGGCCACAAGAATGTTACCTTGGCCCGACAATCCATCACATTCGACGTAGAAGGCACCGATGGTTGTCACATGGCCGCCCTGTATTGCGCAGACTGCCGCGTGACCGCCAATCTCATGCCACATAGTCAGCAGAGGCATCAGTAGCAGCCCCAATCCACCAATCGTTAGATAGTCAACTCGTTGCATCCGGCTTGCTTTCAGACATCGGCGCGGCAAGCCGTGCGTCGTTGGATTTGCATTCTACAAATTTTTTGCGCGCGTTCGCTTTAGGAAACAAGACCGATTATGCTCAACGTCCACACATCGGTCGCTAACCAACATCCCCCTAATGCCGCCCGAACAATTTCTCGACATCATCCATACTCAGCTTCACCCAAGTCGGCCGCCCGTGGTTACACTGCCCCGATCGCGGCGTGCGTTCCATTTCACGCAGCAGGGCGTTCATTTCGGCGACCGATAGCACCCGCCCTGCCCTGACCGATCCGTGGCAGGCCATTGTTGCGAGCACCAGATCGAGTTTTTCGCCGAGCAGGATTGCCCCTTTCTCATCGGGGCCATGTTTGGCGATATCGTCGGCGATGTCTTGCAGCAGCTTGGCCGGATTGGCCTTGCCCAGCACTTGCGGTACGGCGCGCACCAGCATCGCATCGGGGCCGAACCGTTCGATCACCAGACCGAGTTCGGCCAGTTTGGGGATAGCATCCTCGAGCCGGTCGCACGATGGCTCGTCCATCTCGACCACATCGGGCATCAGCAACGCCTGACTGCGTTTGATGGCATCCTCTGCGCCCGCCGCGCGCAGACGCTCAAGCACCAGACGTTCATGCGCCGCGTGCTGGTCCACGATCACCAAACCGTCCGCCGCCTCCGCCACGACATAGGTGTTCGCCACCTGACCGCGCGCGATGCCGAGCGGGAATTGCTCCACATTGTCGGGCAGGCTTTCGGCCATTTCCGCCCTGCCCTGCGG
>JBATLU010000136.1:0-18287 GCA_049289475.1 Pontixanthobacter sp.
TGGCATAGACCACCAGCGTATCGGCATAGGGCGCATTGGTGATCCAGAATTTGGTGCCGTTGAGGACATATCCGCCCCCTTCACTCTGGGGAACGGCGTCGGCCTTCAATTTCATCGAGACAACATCCGAACCTGCACCCGCTTCGCTCATGGCAAGCGAACCAACGTGCTCACCCGAAATCAGCTTTGGCAGATATTTCGCCTTCTGCTCCGGATTGCCCCAGCGGCGGATCTGATTGATGCACAGATTGGAATGCGCACCATAGGACAGGCCGACGCTGGCCGAAGCACGGCTGATTTCCTCGACCGCAATCACATGTTCGAGATAGCCGAGGCCCAGCCCGCCATCTTCCTCATCCACCGTCAGCCCGTGCAGGCCCAAATCGCCCATTTGCGTCCATAATTCGCGCGGGAACCAGTCCTCGCGGTCGGCCTTCTCCGCCAGAGGCGCGATTTTCTCGTCGGCGAAGCGGGCGGTAGTGTCGCGGATCATATCGGCGGTTTCGCCAAGCTGGAAATCAAAATCGGGGGTCGCGCGCATGGTTGCTCCTGAAACTATATAGGCTGCCCATAGCCCAGCGGATCAGACGCCGCAAACACCCGCTTTGCGGTTAATCGACCCCGCGGCTTTGACCTTGCCCCGCAATCGCCATAGGAACACCCTGTGTCCCGCCATTCAGCCGTCTTGAGTTTTCACGAAACAACCAAGCGTTTCGGTAGCATATCCGCGGTGAACCGCGTTTCGCTCGACATTGCTGAAGGCAGTTTTGTCGCTGTGGTCGGCGCCTCGGGGTCGGGCAAATCGACCTTGCTCAAGACCATCAACCGCCTGATCAATCCTGATGAAGGCTCTGTGCTGTTCGAAGGCGAGGATGTCCGCACCGCCTTTGCGCCGGAGCTTCGACGCCGGATGGGCTATGTCTTTCAAGGTGTTGGTCTGTTCCCGCATATGAGCGTGGCGGAAAACATCGCCATCGGGCCGCGATTGACCGGAACGCGATTGCCGCCTGCACGGATTGCCGACTTGCTCGAAGGGGTCGAACTGGACGCTTGCTATGCGAAGCGGATGCCGCATGAATTGTCCGGCGGGCAGCAACAACGCATCGGGGTTGCCCGCGCGCTCGCCAATGATCCGCATTTGCTGCTGATGGATGAACCCTTCGGCGCGCTCGATCCGGTGACACGCGACGCACTGGGCAAAAGAGTGCGCGCGCTGCACGACCGGCTCGGTCTGACCACACTGATGGTCACGCATGACATGGCCGAGGCACTGCTGCTGGCTGACCGCGTGCTAGTAATGGACCAAGGCGCGATCGTCGCCGATTGCACGCCGCAACAATTGCTCGCGGGCGAAGGCGGAGACATTGCGCAAGAACTGGTCGCGGTCCCGCGCGACCAAGCCGCTGCACTAGCGAGGCTGGCGCCTTGAACGATATTGTCACCGCGCTGATGGGGTTGGGTGACAAGCTGGCGCAGCATGTCATCCTTGCCGCTTCGGCGATTGCTCTTGGTATTGCCGTTGCCTTGCCGCTGGCAGTCTGGGCCAGCCGCTCGCAAGTCGTCGCGCGGATTACGCTCGGCCTTGCCAGTCTGGTACAGACGATCCCGGCGCTGGCGCTACTGGCTCTGTTTTTCCCGATCTTGCTAAGCCTGCGCGCATTGTTTGGAGAAGGGCTGCCCACGCTCGGCTTCCTGCCCGCTTTGCTCGCGCTGGCGCTCTATGCATTGCTGCCGATCCTGCGCAATGCGGTGACCGCGCGCGAACATATGGCGGCGGGCGTGCTGGAGGCTGCCGACGGTGTCGGCATGACCGGATGGCAGAAATTGCGGCTGGTGGAGGCACCGCTCGCGGCGCCCTATATCATGGCGGGAATCCGCACAGCTGCGGTGTGGACCATCGGCGCGGCAACGCTATCGACGACCATCGGCCAGCCAAGTCTGGGCGACCCGATCTTTGCCGGATTGCAAACCCAAAACTGGGCGTTGGTACTGGCGGGCTGCATTGCCTCGGCCGGTCTCGCAATGCTGACTGATACATTGTTGGGTTTGGTGGAGCACGGATTCGCCACGCGCAAGCGCTGGCTGGTGGGGGGCGGTGCGGCGGTCGCGGCGCTGGGGATTGCCGTGTCCGCATGGTCGCTACGCCCGAGCGACAATGGTGCAATTGTAATCGGAGCGAAGAGCTTTTCCGAACAATATATTCTTGCGCAATTGGTCGGTCAGCGGCTGGAGGGCGCCGGATACAAAGTCGAATACCGCAACGGCCTGGGATCAGCCGTGGTCCACAATGCGCTGACGTCTGGCGAGGTCGACATCGCTTTCGATTACACTGGCACGCTGTGGGCCAACCAGTTGAAGCGCAGCGACAATCCCGGGCGCGAAGAGATTTACCGGACAATTGTGGAGTGGGAACAAGGCACGAGCGGCACCTTGGTGCTCGGCAAGCTCGGTTTCGAAAATGCCTATGCTCTGGCGATGCGCGAAGACCGCGCCAAGCAGCTCGGCATCACCACTCTGGACGATCTGGCGCGGCTGTCACCAACTCTGACAATCGGCGGGGATGTGGAGTTCTTCGTGCGGCCAGAATGGATCGGCGTGCGTGATGCATACGGGCTGCGTTTTGCACGGCAGCGCACCTTTACCTCCACATTTTTGTATGATTCGCTGACCGGCGGAGAGGCGGATGTGATTTCCGCATATACCTCGGATGGCAGGGTTGCAGCGGACAGTCTGGTAATCCTGCGCGATACCAAAGGCGCCTTTCCATCCTACGACGCTTTGCTCATGCTGTCGCCAAAGATGGCTGGGAATGGCGAAGTGTCGCAATTGCTCCGTCCGCTGATCGGCACGATTGATGTCACCGCGATGCAGAAGGCGAATTTCGCGGTCGACCGGCCACACAATAAGCAAACACCGGGGCAAGCAGCTGCAGCACTGACAGCCGAACTAGGTCTCTAATCTTCCTCGGGGAAACCCACCCCGCCGGGCCATGTCGGCCCGCTCAGCCCCATGACTTTGAACAATTGCCCCATCTGCTGGTCATCAATCAGCCGGTCCCTCGCAGCGGCGATTTCCTGCGCATATTGCGGCGCCCGCGCGGCCAGACTCTGCGCTCTCGTCTCGATCCCCAATGCGCGTAGCCAGTCGCCCTGCGTGACTGTGCCGATATGCCGCGCATCGCGCGATTGCGCGATCCGCGCCAGCGTTGCGAAATCAACCAAAGCGGTGAGATCCGCTTCGCCTGGCGCGGCAAACGGATTGATTTTCTTATGGTCACGCACCGCTTGGAAGGTTGAACCGGTTTTTAGTTCGGCATGCCCGTAGTCGATAAACAGCGCCGCCCCGCCCTGATCCACCAAGCGGCCAGCCACTTCGTAAAGGATGGCCGCAGCCGCCGGGCAGGTTTCAAGTATGTCCCCTTCCGCTGCGTCGCGAAATTCGACCGGAACCGCCGGGTCCATATTCTGGCCGCCCGTGACAAATACGAAATTATCTCCGTCAAGCCCGACCATCCGCTCGCGCCAGCCATCGGGCCCGCGCACCAACTGGCGCACTGGCAAGGCGTCAAGAAATTCATTGGCAATCAGCAGGATCGGGCCGTCTTGCGGCACGGTCGACAGATCATTGTGCCAGATCGCGCCGGGCACAGTTTTGAGCTGCATATCTTTCAAAGCCTGCGATGTTTCCACTAGATGGACGCGCGGTTCCAGACCATATTTCCGCGCCGCCCGCAGTGCATCTTTCGCCAAGGTCCCGCGTCCCGGCCCTAGCTCGACATAATAAACCGGCTCCTCTCGGCCACCCCGTATCCACATATCCGCCAGCCACAGGCCGATCAGCTCGCCGAACATCTGGCTGATTTCGGGTGCAGTTATAAAATCACCCGAATTTCCGAACGGATCCTTGCCCGCATAATAGCGCGCGTTGCTCTCACCCATAAAATGGCTGAGCGAAATCGGCCCGGTGTTGCGGATCAGCCGGCGGAAACTCTCCCCAAGTGTAAGCGCGGCGCCTTGCATCAGCTTGCCGGGGTTGTGGAACCGCTAGCAAGCTCTGTGCCGCGCAGTGCCCGCCACACAACGAAGATTCCGATCAGAATCAGCGGAATGGTCAGCCATTGCCCCATCGAAAGCCCGCTGCTGCGCGCAAATTCGGACAAATGCGCATCGGGTTCGCGGAAAAATTCGACAAAGAAACGCGCCGCGGAAATGCCGATTGTAAACACACCGACCAACAGTCCGGGGCGGTAACGGGCGCGCGTCTTCCAGAACATCAGCATCAGGATTACGGCCAGCACTGCGCCTTCCAGCGCCGCTTCATACAGCTGGCTGGGGTGACGGACAATGCCGGTGGTCAGGCACTGTGCGCCTTTTTCGATATCGCAGAAAGTCATGCCCCACGGCACATCGGTCGCGCGGCCCCACAATTCACCATTGATGAAATTGGCGAGCCGGCCGAGCATCATGCCTATGGGTACATTGACCGCGATATAGTCTGCCACGCGCATGAATTTGAGATCGCCCTGACGGCACACCCAGCCAATCGCGATCAGCACGCCAATTACGCCCCCGTGAAAGCTCATCCCGCCGTCCCACAGGCGCAGCAATTCCCAGCTGACCAGCCCCTGACCGTTGAAGCTGACAAACAATTCCGGCTTGTAGAACAGCGCATATCCCAATCTGCCGCCCAGAATAATGCCGAGCGTGCAGTAGAAAAACAGATCATCGACATGGCGCTGGGCCAAGGGTGCGCCAGGCGATTTGATCATTTTGGTCATGTGCCAATAACCGAAAATAATCCCGCATAGATAGGCGAGCGAATAGAAGCGCAGGGTGAAGAACCCGAGGTCTATCCCCTCTTTCAGGCCCAGATCATTCCATTGAATTGCCGGTTCGACAACATTTGAAGCCGCAGCCAATAGTGACAGCAAGTATCTTACCCCTTAAGTAGCCTAGCGAAGACAGGATTTCGCGCCGGCAGGTTCTGCGCGTCTTCTTGGCATAGGCAGTCTTTGGGGGGAAGAGTGCGCTTCACAACAATACGCGTTTTAAGCGCGAGATGCCGATTTTGAGAGGAGTTACAACTCGATGCCCACCAAGCTGGACAATGACCTGAATGCAATCATGGACGCGCTGATCGAACCCGGTCAGCCATTTGAAATCGAGGAATTCGAACTCTTCGGACAAAAGCTGCCTGCCTTCAAAAATGCCCCGCCAAGCATGGCGCATTATTTCGCGCATTTCTGTAACGAAAACAAAGATATGACTTTCTTGGTCGATGGCGACATCCGCCTGACCTTTGGCGAATGTTGGGAGGCAGCAACGCATGTCGCCGCGGGCCTCGCGCTCAATCACGGCGTCAAGAAGGGTGACCGCGTCGGTATCGCTGCGCGCAATTCGGCCAATTGGGTCATTGCCTATATGGGCATAATCATGGCGGGCGGCTGCGCCACTCTGCTGAACGGATTCTGGACCGGAGACGAGCTCGCTTACGGCATCCGTCTGGCCGAATGCGATCTGGTTCTGGCTGACGCGGGCCGCGCGAAACGGCTTGATGGCACCGATCATCCGGCAAAACTGGTGGTGTTCGGCCATGAAGGCCCTGCTTCTTCCGGATTGGCGCCGATCTGGGGGGAAGGCGATACGGCCATGACAATGCTGGGCGAGCTTGGGCCGGACGATCTTGCCACAATCCTCTATACATCGGGTTCAACCGGCCAATCAAAGGGAGCTTGGTCGGACCACCGCGGCGTGGTCAACGGCATTTTCAGCTATATTTCTCAAAGCGCCATGGCCAAGGTTCTGCTGACGCAGCAGGGCAACGAGCCCAAAGATCAGCCCTGCGCGCTGATCGCAGTGCCGCTGTTCCACGTCACCGGCGAGGTGCCATTGTTCCTGCAAAGTTATGGCATAGCGCGCAAATTGGTGCTGATGCCCAAATGGGATGCCCGCGAAGCCTTGCGTCTGATGGAGGCGGAAAAGGTCAGCTATTTCGTCGGTGTGCCGCTGATGAGCTACGAAATTGCCACCCACCCGGAGCGTGCAGCATTCGATCTGTCATCCTGCAAAAGCTTCGCCGCTGGCGGTGCGCCGCGTCCAGTCGATCACGTCAATAAAATCCGCGAGGCATTTCCCGACGGCTTCCCGCTGCTAGGCTATGGCTTGACCGAGACCAACGGCGTAGGCTGCGGCAATTTCAATGAAAACTATATGGCCAAGCCGGGCAGCACTGGCCGCGCGAGCCGCCCGATTGTCGGCATTGCGATACTTGATGATGATGGCAATCAACTGGCGCAGGGGAAAGTCGGTGAAGTATGTTTCCGCACCGTCGCCAATTTTCGCGGCTATTGGAAAAATGATGAAGCCACCAACGCCGCTTTCACCAAGGATGGCTGGTTCCGCACCGGCGATCTCGGCTATCTCGACGAAGACGAATATCTGTTCATCGTCGATCGTAAGAAGGACATCATTATTCGCGGCGGAGAGAATATCTCCTGCATCGAAGTCGAAGAAGCCATTTACGCGCATGAAGGGATTGCCGAATGCTCTGTTTTCGGTGTGCACTGCGAGCGGATGGGCGAAATACCAGCCGCTGTCTATCATATGAAAGACGGCCAGAGTATGACGCCAGCCGAATTGCGCGAATTCATGGGTAGCAAGCTCGCGCCCTTCAAGGTTCCTATGTTGGAACATATCTGGGAATCAAAAGAGGCCTTGCCGCGGCTCGGCACACAGAAAATCGACAAGCGGACAGTGCGGACAATGTTCGCCGGTGATCTACTTGGATAATCAGGAAAGCTACATTTGAACCAGGCAAAAATCCCCAAACAGCGCGAGATTATCGACCGCAAAGCGTTGGGCGGGGACATTTCGAAGCTGGTCGCGGACAATCAAGGAAGCGCCAATGATCTGCGTCAGGCGATCATTGCGCTGCTCCGCAATGCGCTCGACCTTGGCCGTGAAGAGATTGCGCGGCGGCTCGCAGACAAGCCGTCTTCGGGTCATGAATGTTCAGGCGGGCAGGCGTTTCTGATCGACCAAATCGTCCGCCTGCTGCATGATCATGTAGTCACCAACGTCTATCCGCCCGGCAACCGCAGCTCGAGCGAGCGACTCGCGATCATGGCGGTCGGCGGTTACGGGCGCGCGGAAATGGCACCGCAATCGGACGTTGATATTGCCTTCTTAACCCCTTCTCGCCGGACACCCTGGTGCGAGCAGGTGATCGAGGCGATGCTTTATTTCCTGTGGGACCTTGGGCTGAAAGTGGGGCAATCGAGCCGCACGATCGATGAAATGGTCAAGATGGCGAAGAGCGATCTGACGATCAAAACTGCGCTGCTCGAAGGCCGCTATGTCTGGGGAGACCGCGAGCTGTATGACGAGGCCAGCCGCCGGTTCTTCAAAGAAGTCGTTCACGGGACCGAACGCGATTTTGTCAGCGAAAAACTGGAAGAGCGCAACGCGCGTCACAAACGGATGGGCGACAGCCGCTATGTGGTCGAACCCAATGTGAAGGACGGCAAGGGCGGTTTGCGCGATTTGCACACGCTCTATTGGATCGGCAAATATATCCATAAGGTCCGCAGCGCAGCAGATTTGGTCGAAGTGGGACTGTTCACCCACAATGAATATCGCTCCTTCCGCAGGGCAGAGAGCTTTCTGCTCGCCGTGCGGTGCCATTTACACATCATCACCGGCCGCGCTGAGGACCGGCTTACTTTCGACCTCCAGCGGGAAGTTGCCGCACGAATGAACTTTGCCGATCGCCCCGGCAAAAGCGCGGTCGAACGCTTCATGCAGTTCTATTTCATCCAGGCGCGGCGGGTGGGCAGCCTGACCGGGGTGTTCCTTGCCCATATCGACCAGCAATTCGCTTCGAAACGTTCGCGCAAGGGGTTTTTTGCAGGGTTCACTGCTCGTGCGCGCACCGTGAAGGGATACCGTGTATCCGGCGGGAAAATTGCTGCACCGGGCGACGATTGGTTCCAGCAGGATCCGGTCCGCCTGATCGAAATATTCCAGTTGGCCGAGGCAGAACAGCTGGAAGTTCACCCTGATACAATGCGGCTGGCGGACCGCGATTCGGGCCTGATCCGGGCCAATATCCAAAAGGACCCGCGCGCCAATGCGCTGTTCCTCGAATTGCTGGCGGGCAAAAATGATCCCGAAACCGCGCTGCGGTGGATGAATGAGACAGGCGTATTCGGCAAATTTGTCCCCGATTTTGGCCGCGTCAATTCACAGATGCAATTCGATATGTACCACCACTATACGGTGGACGAACACACGATCCGCGCAATTGGATTGCTCAGCCGGATCGAAAAGGGCCAGCTTTCTGCCGACCATCCGCGGTCAGCGCGCTTGATCCATAGAGTCAATTCGCGCCGCGCCGCATTTGTCGCAGTACTGCTTCACGATATTGCCAAGGGCCGCGGGGGCGACCATTCGAAATTGGGGGCAGAAGTTGCCAAGCGACTGTGCCCCCGCTTCGGGCTCGACGAACAGGAAACATCACTGGTTGCGTGGTTGGTGCGCCAGCATCTGTTGATGAGCGCGACCGCGTTCAAACGCGATTTATCCGATCCCAAAACAATCGAGGATTTCGTCGAGCAAGTGCAGAGTCTGGAGCGTTTACGCCATCTGATGATACTGACAGCGGTTGATATCAGAGCAGTCGGCCCCGGCACATGGAACAGCTGGAAAGGTCAGCTGTTGGGCGAACTCTACGACAATGCCCAGGAACATCTGCGGTTGGGCCACGTCCGCCATGGCCGCGCAGAACGGGTCAAAGCCAAAAAGGACACAGTCGCAGCCAATCTCGGTCAGGAAAGCAATCTGGTCGCGCAACACGACAAAGTACTTACCGATGCCTATTGGATTGCCGAACCTGAAGATGTCATCGCGCGCAATTTGCGCCAATATTCGCTCGCGCGCGAAGAGCAAAAACAACTGTCTGTCGATTGCGAATATGACAGCGTGCGCGGCGCAACATTGGTCAGCGTTATTGCCGCAGACCATCCCGGCCTGTTTTACCGGATCGCGGGCGGCATCCATCTGGCAGGGGCGAACATCATCGATGCGCGTATTCACACCACCCGTAATGGCTGGGCAGTCGATAATTTCCTGGTGCAAGATCCGCATGGCAATCCATTTCAGGAAGACAGCCAGCTGGAGCGGATCAAGAAATCAATTGCCGATGCGCTGGCCAACCGGGTCGAACTGGCACCGCAATTGGCCAAGCGACCGCTTCCGATCAGCCGTTCGAAAGCGTTCAATATCCGTCCGCGCGTGGTCTTCGACAATAAGGCTTCGAACCGTTTCACCGTGATCGAAGTCAGCGCACGCGACCGGCCAGCCTTGCTCAACCGATTGGCGCGGGCTCTGTTCGAAAACCAGCTGATTGTTCATTCAGCCCACATCACCGCCTATGGCGAGCGGGCGACCGACGTGTTTTATGTCACCGATCTTTTGGGTGAGCAGGTAGTCTCAACCCCCCGATTGAAAGCAATTGAGGCAGCCTTGCTCGATTCTGCGAGCGACAAGCGGCAAGCAGAAATGGAAAACGCCTGACGGTGCAACTTCCGTGGGTTACGGTCGCTCGAATCAGCCGCGTTAGCCGAACAATGCTGTGCCGACGCGGATATGCGTCGCGCCCTGCATGATCGCGGTTTCGTAATCGCCGCTCATGCCCATACTCAGGCCGGTCAGTTCGTTGTCGTCCGCCAGTTTGGCAAGAAAGGCAAAGAAAGGCGCGGGTTCAATATAAGCCGGCGGGATACACATCAGCCCGGCCAAAGGAACGTCCGCATCACGGATTTGTTGGAGGAAGCCGGGTAAATCCGCGATCGCGCACCCCCCCTTCTGGTCTTCATCGCCAATATTGACCTGCACAAAACACGGAACACGCTTCCCCGTCTTGGCCATCGCCTTGGCCAATGCCGTAAGCAAGTTGGGCCGGTCAAGCGAATGGATGCAGTCGAACAGCGCCACGGCTTCCTCAGCCTTGTTCGACTGTAACTGTCCGATCAGATGCAGTGCAACATCGGGATAGGCTGCGCGCAATGTAGGCCATTTTGTCTCCGCTTCCTGCACTCTGTTTTCACCGAACACCCGTTGGCCCTGCTCGATTAAGGGCAGAATTTCCTCTGCCGAATGCGTTTTGCTGACCGCGATCAAGGTGACCTCACCGGCCTCGCGCCGCGCAATTTTTGCGGCCTTGGCAATTGAGCGGCGAACCAGTTCAAGCGGGGTTGATGCATTTTCCATGGCGTGCCCCTATACTGCGCGGATGGCGTTAGACCAGCCCTCTCCTGAACCCGGCGGCAAGGCTTTGCCTGATCTGTGGCTCATCAGCGACGCGCGCAACGATGCCGCCTTGGAGGATGCGCTGGTGGCGCTGCCGCGCGGATCGGGATTTATCTATCGCCATTATCATCTTGACCTGGAAACGCGCCGCGCACGGTTTCACATCTTGCAGAAGCTGGCACAGAAATACGGGCATTTGACTATCTTGTCCGATAGTCCTGTGTTGGCGCGCAAGTGGCAGGCTGATGGCGTGTACGGCGCTGCTGCTGCCATGCCGCATGGCGGCGAACTGCTGAAACTGGTGACCGCGCATGATTGGAAGGAAATTGTCGCCGCCGATCGGGCAGGCGCCGATGCAATCCTGCTCTCACCCGTATTCGCCACCCGATCCCACCCCGAGGCCAAGCCGCTGGGTAGAACCCGTTTCAGGATGCTGGCGCAAAAGGCAAAGGCGCCTGTTATCGCTCTGGGTGGGATGAATGCGCAGCGCGCACGCCGGATGAAATGGCGGCGCTGGGCGGCGATTGACGGACTCGGTTGGTCGAAGGATTCTTGACGGCAGACTCCTGCAGAGTCCATGGTGGCAATTCTTGGGTTCGGTAGGGGTTAAACATGGCCACGCGTGCGGTCGCAAATTCAAAAGCCACTGATTGGCGCGCCGCTTTCCGGCGCTCGCTGCGCCGTGCTGTGCAAATGGTCGGCTCGGGCGTGCTGTTTTCAGCAATGGTCTTCCTTGCGCTGTCTCTGGCAAGCTACACCCAGACTGATCCCAGCCCGTCGACCGCCGCGGCGAGCAATGCCGTCGCCAACTGGATGGGCAGCGCGGGCGCTTGGGCATCCGAACGGGTGCTGTTTCTATTTGGCCCTCCGGGGGTATTATTGCTGCCGTTGCTCTATGTCTTCGCGCGAAAATTGTGGCGTGATGTCGAGCATGAAGACGTCGGTACTGAAACCCGCTGGTGGACACCGGTGGGGATGCTGCTCCTCGCTATCGCGCTGATTTGCACTGTGCTTGCGCATTGGATTGATGGCCCTGGCGGTACTTTGCCGGCATCGATGGGCGGTATCACCGGTTTGCTCGGCGCAAATGCAATCGAAGCGATAGGCGCGCGCTTGCCCGATGCGGCCGCGTGGTGGGCCAAAGCGGTGATGGGGATTGGCTGCCTGATTGGCGGATCGGTGCTGGTCACCCGCGTTTTCGCGATTGATTGGTCGCAATTGCTAACTTTGCCCGAATTCCTCAAACGGCGGCCAGCGCTGCCCGAGGGCGGCATTCCTTTCATCCCGGCCTCTGCGCGCAAGGAAAAGGTTAAACGTACGGCAGATTCCTCTGCTGCCGAGCCAATTATAACCGAATCTCCGCGCCGTGCCCCGACAATCTCCGATCCGTCCGCAACGCCCAAAAGGGCACCTTTGGCCAAAGCCAAACAGCGCGACATGTTCGCCAATTACGAATTGCCCAGCCTCGATCTGCTCGAAGAACCGCCTGAACATAACGCACCCAAACTCGACAAGTTGGCGCTCGAACGCAACGCCCGCCTGCTCGAAACCGTGCTCGATGATTTCAATGTTAAGGGCGAGATTACTGCGGTTCGCACCGGTCCAGTAGTGACCATGTACGAACTCGAACCTGCGCCCGGTATCAAAGCCGCGCGGGTTATCGGGCTGGCTGAGGACATTGCGCGCAATATGAGCGCGATCTCCGCGCGCGTATCACCCATCCCCGGCAAAACCGTGATGGGGATCGAATTGCCCAATGCCGACCGGCAGATGGTGGTGCTGAAAGAGCTTGCCGCGTGCGAGGCGTTCGTCGATGCCAAGGGCGCGCTGCCGATTATTCTGGGCAAGGACATCGCGGGCGAGCCCATCGTTGCCGATCTTGCTGCCATGCCGCATTTGCTGGTCGCGGGCACAACTGGTTCGGGTAAATCGGTCGGGCTCAACTGCATTCTACTGTCGCTGCTTTACCGGTTTACGCCCGACGAATGCCGCCTGATCCTGATCGATCCCAAAGTTCTCGAGCTCAAGACTTACGACGATATTCCGCATCTCCTCTCCCCCGTGGTGACCGAACCGCATAAATCCGTGCGCGCGCTCAAATGGGCAGTCGAGGAAATGGAACGCCGTTACCGGATGATGAGCAGCATCAGCAGCCGCAATATTGCCGGTTTCAACGAGAAGGTCAGCACCGCGATTGCCAAGGGTAAGCCGCTCGGCCGCCGCGTGCAAACCGGTTTCGACCCCGATACAGGTGAGGAAATTTACGAGGAGGAACAGCTCGATTACGCGCCTTTGCCGCAGATCGTGCTGATCGTGGACGAACTGGCCGATTTGATGGTAACCGTTGGCAAGGAAATCGAGGTGCTGATCCAGCGGCTCAGCCAGAAATCACGCGCGGCTGGCATCCATCTTATCATGGCCACGCAGCGCCCCTCGGTCGATGTGATTACCGGCGTTATCAAGGCTAACCTTCCCACCCGGATCAGCTTCAAGGTCACCAGCCGGATCGACAGCCGCACGATTTTGGGCGAACAGGGGTCCGAGCAATTGCTGGGCAAGGGCGACATGCTTTACAAGCCCAACACCGGCGCGATGGTGCGGGTCCACTGTCCGTTTGTGTCCGATGAAGAGGTCGAGGCGGTGGCCAACCACTGGCGCACGCAGGGCAAGCCTGATTATGTCGATGCGGTAACAGAAGAGCCCGAAGACGGCGGTGGTTTCAATTTCGAAGATGATATGACCGCCAGCGACCAGCCCGAAGAACGCAAATACCGTCAGGCCTGCCAGATCGTGATCGAAAACCAAAAAGCCAGCGGTTCATGGCTCCAGCGCCAGATGGGCGTGGGTTATAACACCGCCGCCAAATGGATCGAACGGATGGAAGGTGAAGGTCTGGTTGGCCCCGCAAACCATGTGGGTCGCCGCGAGATTTACCGCGATCAGGACGGCAATCCGCTTTAGACTTTACGATGCGCACCCGCCTGAGCATCTGCGTGAAAAAGCACCGCTACCCCTCGCGCGATGCCGCGCGGGAAAGCGCGATCCAGTCGGGTCTGAGGCAGCGCGCTTACCATTGTGACAGATGTTTTGGCTATCATCTGACCAGCCGGATGAAGGCAGGCTCGCCGCGCTAGATTTGCCCGCGAGAGCCGCATTTTTTTGATCTTGCCTGACCCGCACAAAGAAAAGCGGGCCACCCTTTCGGACGACCCGCCTTCTCGCTGTAATGTCGTTGCGACGCGCGCTTATTTCAGCTCATCTGCCTTCAACACAGTGAAGTCGACCGCCTTTTTCGCACTTACAGCGCGAACGTCGTCAGGCGAAGCCACCAGACCGATCTTGGCGAGCGGACCGTCCTTGTCCCAGCTCTTAGCCCATTCGGCGATATATTCGCGCAGGCCGGGAATGTTGTCGAGGTGCTGTTTCTTCACATACATGAACAGCGGACGCGCGCCGGGATAGGCGAAAGTTGAGATGTTCTCATAAGTCGGTTCTGAACCGTTCATCGGCAGACCCTGGATCTTGCTCAGATTTTCTTCGAGATAGGAATATCCGAACACGCCAACCGCTTTGGGATTGCCGCTGATCTTCTGCACGATAAGATTGTCTTGTTCACCTTGTGCGACGTATTTCTGGTCGTCGCGGATTTCGGTGCAGAGCTTCTTGAATGCGTCTTCGTCAGTTTCCTTGAGCGCCTTCATTTCAGCATTGGTTTTGCAGCCCGCTTCAAGAACCAGTTCCTGCAGCGCATCGCGTGTGCCCGAGCCTGAAGGCGGACCATAAACGAGGATCGGATCGGCAGGAAGCGACGGGTCGACATCGGCCCATGTTTGGTTGGTCTGTTCCTTGCCGAACGGCTTGGCGGCCAACGCGCGATATACGATTTCGGGCGTCAAATTCATCATGATGCCGTTCTTCGCCGAAGCAAACGCGATACCGTCAAGACCAACCTGAATTTCGACAATATCAGTCACACCGTTTGCGGCGCAACTTTCGAATTCGGACGCTTTCATCCGGCGCGATGCGTTGACGACATCGGGGAACTGATTGCCCACACCCTCGCAGAACAGCTTAATACCGCCGCCGCTGCCGGTCGATTCGATCAGCGGAGACGCCATGCCGGGGTTTGCCCGTGCAGCATTTTCCGCAACCGCCTTAGCGAATGGAAAAACGGTCGAAGAGCCGACAACATGGACCGATTCGGTCGGCGTTCCGCCGCCGCAGCCGGCAAGTGCCAGAGCCGAGGCAGCCACGAAGGCAAATTTGGTAGTGATACGCATGATTTTCAATTCCCAGAGTGAATGTTGAGATCGCGCCTATGCTTCAAGTGTGACGCGATTGTGACAAAATTTGCTTTTAAGCGGTGCGGTCAGAAATCAACCTGCGCGCGAACCCCCACCACATCGGCGGCATAGGAGGTATCGCCGCCGGCTGCGGCATAGACTGCATCATCATATTCGAGCCGCGCATAATTGACCATGAAGCGCGTGTAGGCCGTTGGCGTCCAGATCAGCGAGGCAAGATAGCCGTTTTGCTTGCCGCCAATGATTGCAGCATCATTGAGGTCGAGATAGTCGTAACGGACATTGAACTGGACCGCACCAAAACCGCCGCCGCCAACCGGCTTCTTCGGTTTCACACGGTCAAATTTTCCGCCCTTATAGCCGCGTGTGTCGCCGCCGGTCAGGAAGATACCCGCTTCGGCATAGCCGCCAAAGAAGGTCGGGTCGGCCACTGCGCCGGGCTGATTGACCTTTTGCCAATAGCCTTCCGCCGCAACGTGGAACGGGCCGGAAATCGCTGCACCTTCAACGCCGAAGCCGGTCTCGCTATTCGCCCCGAGATTGCCGGTGTTGATAAACCGCTCCCCGGTGAAATGCACCAGCGGACGCTGGCGGTACCGCACCGTGCTGCCCGTTTCGAGATTGGCATAATGAACCGAGGCACCAAGGTGGATCTGGGTTTTACCCATTTTCGGCATATAAACCACGCGGCCGTCGCTGCCCCAATTCTTGTTCGACAATGCATCGACATTGTCGGTGAACAGGCCGCCCTGCACCAGCACATCGCCGGTCTTATATTGCCCAGACAGGCCGACACGGCGTTCAAAATTGAACGCATCGGTGAAGGCTGCGCGTTCGATCATCGACGAATTGAGGCTGCTGGTCAGCTCCTCCAGCGACTGGAAATTGTTGTGCTGGCCGACAATCACTTCGAGGCCGCCATCTTGATAAGACAGGTAAGCGTCAGCCGCTTCTGCCGCGCCGCTGGCGAAATCGAGCTCGAACTTATAACCGAAGCCGCCCGGGATATCGCCTTCTACGCCCAAGCGTGCACGGCGCAGTTCGCTGCCAAAGCCTTCGGCGCGTCCGGTCGAATTGGGGACCGAATAGGAGCCTGCATCATATTGCAAGCGTCCACGCGGTTTGAAGCTCCAGCCGCCCTTGCCTGAAATTTTCGGGGCGCCTTTCCATTCAACTTCGAAATCTGGTTTCGCAGTTGCCGCAGCGGGTGCAGGTTCAGCAGCCTTTGCGGAAACCGCGTCGATGGTGCTTTCGGCTTGCGCCAATTCGCCTTCGAGCGTTGCAATCCGCTGCGCCATTGCAGCCATCTCGGACCGGATTGTGGCGAGTTCGTCGCGAACCGCTGCCGTGTCGGTGCCTTGCGCCGCGGCGGGCGAGACCCATCCGCATGCCAGGGCAATTGCGACAGTCGATACGGCGGCACGTGTACTCTTACTCATCGGTTCAACCTTTACAGTTTTGTGAAGTATTATTGACGGTCAAATGTCGTCTTGGTGATGCCCATATGTCCGCAATGTGACAGTTTGGGGACTGTTGAAAACTATCCCGCTGGAACTTTGCTTGCCCGGCGGTCGTTTCACTTGTAACTATTCTGGCAACAAGGAGACCCCTCATGCGCATCGGTTGCCCCAAGGAAATCAAGAACCACGAATACCGTGTTGGCCTCACACCTGAGAGTGCCCACGAACTCATCGTAAACGGCAGTGAGGTATGGATCGAAAGCGGCGCAGGTATGGGTATCGGCGCAACCGACGATGAATACCGCGGTGCGGGCGCAAAAATTGTCGACGGCCCCGATTCGATCTTCGCCGAATGCGACATGGTGGTGAAGGTCAAGGAACCGCAATCGGTCGAGCGCGCCAAATTGCGCGAAGGACAGCTGCTCTACACCTATCTCCACCTAGCGCCCGATCCCGAACAGACCGCCGATCTGGTGAAGTCCGGCGTGACCGCGATTGCCTATGAGACCGTGACCGGCGCGCATGGCAGCCTGCCGCTGCTCAAACCGATGAGCCAGGTGGCAGGGCGGATGAGCATTCAGGCGGGCGCAACCGCCCTGGAGAAGGCGCATGGCGGACGCGGCGTGCTGCTCGGCGGCGTACCCGGAGTGCTTCCCGGTAAAGTCGTGATTATTGGCGGCGGCGTGGTCGGTTTTAACGCCGCGCAAATGGCGGTTGGACTCGGCGGCGATGTCGAAATTCTAGACCGCGATCCCGAAGTGCTGGAAAAAGTCGGCACCTTCTTCGAAGCGCGCGCGAGCACGCGGTTTTCCAACAAGACCAATCTGGAAGATGCGGTGCGTCAGGCCGATCTGGTGATTGGCGCGGTGCTGATCCCTGGTGCGGCGGCACCCAAGCTGGTCACCCGCGAATTGCTGAAAGAAATGAAGCCCGGCGCGGTGCTGGTCGATGTCGCGATCGATCAGGGCGGCTGCTTTGAAACATCACACGCCACCACCCATGCCGATCCGACCTACACCGTCGACGGCATTGTCCATTACTGTGTCGCCAATATGCCGGGCGCTGTCGCGCGCACCAGCACCTATGCGCTCAACAACGTCACGCTGCCGCACGCCTTGCGGATGGCGAAACACGGCTGGAAAGAGGCGATGCGCCGCGATCCGCATTTGGCCGAGGGGCTCAATGTCCATGCGGGCAAGGTCACTTATAAAGCGGTCGCCGACGAACTTGGCTACGACTATCTGCCGGTCGCAGAGGTGCTGGCTTAGGCGGCGCGCCAAGCCTTGTAAGCCTTGGCGCGTTTGGCTGCGCGCATCTGGTCCGCAATCAACGCCTTGACCGGCCAGCCGCCAGTGCCGGGTGCTTTGCCGCCGGCCATCTGTTCGATTTGTGCTTTGGTCAGCGCCATGGTGGCAAGTCCGGCAAAGGTTTTGTTCGACCAGCCGACCTGCGGCAAGGCGATGTCTCTATTCGTGCCTGCCTGCCAGTGATGGGGAAGGTCAGGATCGGCGGCAAAGGCGCGGGCGATGCCGAGCAGCGTCACTCCGAAACCCTGCTCGTCGAGTGCCAGCGCCGATTCGGCCACCGCCAGCCTGGTGATCCCGCCCGTGACCATGATCGGCATATCGGCAACCTTGGCAATATCGCGTGCAAAATTGATGAAATAGGCCTCGCGCTCGGAGGTCGAACCCTCCGCCGGGCTGCCCTGCATCGCAGGACTTTCATAGCTACCGCCCGAAAGTTCGACGAAATCCAGCCCTTGCCCTTTGAGCCATTCGACCACTTGCCGCGCATCTTCAAAGGCAAAGCCGCCGCGCTGGAAATCGGCCGAATTGAGCTTAAGCCCGACACCGAATGAAGGCTGCACACGGGCCCGAGCCACCTCGACAATCCGCAGCAGGAACCGTGCGCGGTTTTCCAGACTGCCGCCCCATTCATCGCTACGCCTGTTGGTCAGCGGCGAAAGGAACTGGCTGACCAGATAGCCATGCGCGCCGTGGATTTGCACGCCGTCAAAACCCGCCTCCTGCGCCGCTACTGCCGTATCGGCAAAGCGCGTGATAATCGCTTCAATCTCTTCCACTTCCAACGCGCGAACCGGCGCAAAGACCGAGGAGAGCTTGCCCAGATCAAGCGCGACATCGGAGGGCGACACCGCGACCTCGCCCATATTCTTGTACAGCTGGCGGCCCGGATGGCTGATCTGGAGCCAGAAC
>JBATLU010000137.1:0-7761 GCA_049289475.1 Pontixanthobacter sp.
GGCGACATATCGGCCGTTGTCATAAAACCAAGCGAGAAAATTGACCGATTCTGCATCACCTTGGCTGGCCGCGCTTTCGATCATCGCGAAGGCTTCCGCTTCCTTTCCCTCTTCCATCAACCTTTCAGCTGTGTCGGTGGTGGTGTTCGCCAAAAGCAACAGAGCGAACAGAGCCAGAATTAGCGCGCGCATAAGATGTTCTTTCTATCTGAGCAGATGGCCCGACCGGTCGCGTTTGGTCGCGAGATAATCGCGATTATGCGGATTGTCGGGCAATTGATGCGGGACGCGTTCGGAAATTGTCACACCCGCCGCGGACAGGGCTTCGACCTTTTTCGGATTGTTGGTCATCAAGCGGACCGCTTGGACGCCGAGCAATTCGAGCATCCGGGCAGCGACGGGAAAATCGCGCGCTTCATCGGGCAGGCCGAGCCGTTGATTGGCCTCGACCGTATCAAACCCCTGATCCTGCAAGCGATAGGCGCGCAATTTATTGACCAGACCGATGCCCCGCCCTTCTTGCCTTAGATAAAGCAGAATTCCCCATCCGCCGCTGCGCGCCTCGTCCGCCATTGCGCCGAGAGCGGCATCCAGTTGCGGACCGCAATCGCATTTCAAACTGCCCAGAATGTCACCCGTCAGACATTCGGAATGTAGCCGAACCAAGGGCTCGCGCGCGCTATTCTGCTCACCAATAATCAGTGCCACATGCTCGCGCGTGTCGTCGGCGCTGCGAAAGGCGATGATCTCGGCATCATCGGCTGCTGCAACCGGTAAGCGTGCTCTGGTGGCGATCGTGAGTTGCGCCGTATCCAACCAAGCTTTCAAATCACTTGCTGCGACAATCTCAGCCTCGCCGCCATCGTCCGGATTGACCAGAAATGCAGGCAGAATTCCGGCAATACGCGCCAGCTCAAGCGCGGCCACAGCGTTAACATGCCACGCAATTGACTCGGCCTTGAACGGCCCCTTCAACGGATTGGCCAGATCAAGCGCGGGGTCGGCAATCGGGCGCGATGATTGGAGATCGAAAACCTCCGCCCCGCGAATCAACACCGGCGCATGCGGCGCAGCGGCCTCGCGTTGGTTTGCCAGTTTGAGCGTTGCGGCCCGCGCGGCGGAAATCAGCATTTCCTTGGCCACCGCTCCTTGTGCGATGGCGGTTTCGACGGGTAGCAACACCGGTCCGCCGTCAAACGCAATCGGCCAACCGTGGCGCAAGGCATCGATTGCGCGCGCGACACGCCGCGAAGGGGAGGGAGCATTTCCGCTCAGAGATCGAACTCCGTCACCAGCGGAACGTGGTCTGAAGGCTTGTCCCAGCCCCGGCAATCTTCGTGCACCGCATGACCTGTGGCTTGTTTGGCGAGTTCAGGCGAGGCCCACATATGATCGAGCCGCCGGCCCCGGTCGCCTTGCCGGAAATTCTTCGAGCGGTAGCTCCACCAGCTGTAATAGCGTTGCGGATCGCGGATGAACTCGCGCCCGATATCGGTCCAGCCATGCGCATCCTGGAACCGCTTCAGAGTTTCGACTTCAAGCGGGGTATGGCTAACCACCTTGAGCAATTGCTTGTGGTTCCAGACATCGCTTTCGAGCGGCGCGATGTTGAAATCGCCGACAATCAAAGTGGGGCGGTTAATCGCGCCGGCCCACTGCGTCATGCGGTCTAGAAAATCGAGTTTCTGGCCGAATTTCGGATTGATTGTGCGATCAGGCTCGTCTCCACCTGCCGGGATATAGACATTCTCGATGACCATATTTTGGCCTGGGCCGGTCAGTTCAACCCCGACATGGCGTGCCTCGCCATTGTCCTGCCAGTCATGACGGCTGAATTCCTTGATCGGAATTCGGCTGACCGTCGCGACGCCGTGATAGCCCTTCTGACCGTGCACAGCATGATGCGTATATCCCAGGGCGTTGAAGGCTTCGAACGGGAATGTTTCCTCGACCGTTTTGATTTCCTGCAGACACAGCACATCGGGCGCGTGTTCATTCAGAAAGCGCTCGACAATCGGCATACGCAGACGGACGGAATTGATATTCCAGGATGCAACAGAGATCATACAGGTGCGATACGGCGGCAAGGCCGACGGGTCCAGAGGCTAAGCCGAAAATGCGCTGCAATGCGTTGTTCAAAGCAGAAAACAAAAACCCCCGCGCCGGGGGCATTGGCACGGGGGTTTCAAGTTAGCGTTCGTCACGCTTGTAAAGTGGCCGTTTCGAAGACTGGATCAACAGGGGGGCAACCCGTCTCCGACCGCTTTACGTTGTAAAATTACCCCAAGATTGCTGTCTGAGTAATGAACGGAAAGCTGCAGCCCGTCCCATTATTCAAACGGAATGTCGGTAAGGCGACTAGCGCGGACGACGGGTTGTGCGGCGCGGATCGCGATAGGTGAATTCCTTGTCAGCCACTGCCACGCCATAGCGGTGATTCTTCAGACGAACGGTAGTGCGGTTGTTCTGCGAATCGAGCGCAACCCAATTGGCCAGTTCCAAACCGCCCGGGGCAGACCCCTTGCGAATGAAAATCATGGTGATGACACCGAATTCGGGACGGCCCTTATCACGCACTTCCACGCTGATCACATTGGGATTGCCGGTTTCGATCAGCTTGCCGTATTTCGCCACGTCGCGATTAGGGTCGAGCAACGCGCCAAGCGGCGAGTTGCTGATCGGCCAGCGCTGCACCTGATTGACTTCATAATCGATCAGCGTGAGCGATTTGCCGTTGGATACCACCAGCAGCGGCACACCTTCCTGATATTGGAAGCGGATTTTGCCCGGTTGCTTGAGCGTCATCACCCCATTGATGGTCTGACCCTGACGGTCGGTTTGGGTGAAATCGGCCTTCATGGTCGAGATGCCGCGCAATGCAGCGACCGCTTTGTCGAGGTCGCCTTGCGCGGCTGCGACGGGGGCTGCAGGTGCGATCATTGCCGCAGGTGCAGCAAGACCAAGGACCAATGCACCGGCAAAGCCGGCACGCATCGGTGTGCGAGAGATATGTTTCAATAAGCTCATGGTCCGATATCTAGCGTCGGAGCGTTGAACAGTCACTGAACTAATGTGGTTCCCGGGGTTAATCCGGAAAGCAGCATTACTTGATCTTGGCTTCCTTGAACTCGACATGCTTGCGCACGACGGGGTCATATTTGCGGAAGGACATCTTTTCAGTGATGTTGCGCGGGTTCTTGGTCGTGGTGTAATAGAAGCCCGTGTCTGCAGTCGAGACGAGCTTGATCTTGACGGTTGCTGGCTTCGCCATGACGTAATCCTAAAAATCGCTGAGGCCCGAATCAGGCCGAAAAACAACAGGCGGCGCACCCGAAAATGGGGTTGCCGCCCTTCAAGGCGCCGCAAATGGCGTTAGCAGCCGAAAAAGTCAAGCACTTACCATTCCACCTTGCCGCGATTGGTCTTGATCGTGCCGCGGTTTTTTTTGGACTTGATCCGCTTCTCTTTGCCGATGCGGTTGACCCGGCTTTTCTTGCGCAGCTTGGGCTCGCACTGCGCCTGTTCGAGCAATTGTGTCAGGCGCACTCGGGCATCTTCGCGATTCGCCTCCTGAGTGCGGTGATTGCGCGCGGTCAGCACTATCTCGCCCTTGGATGTCATGCGGGTTCCGGCAAGGGTCTTTAGCCTGTTGAATACGGCTGGAGTCAGGCGCAGCGCAAAAACATTGATGCGTATCTGCACCGCCGTGGCGACTTTATTGACATTCTGGCCGCCCGGGCCGGAACTGGCGATGAAACTTTCCTGCGCGATGGCAATTGCATGCGCGGCAATATCATCCATCGCCAAAACCGAGTGCGAGAAAGTCTGCGGGCATCGGAGCGATTCCTTCGATCGCGGGCTTGCCGCCGCGTTCCACCGTGATCGCCGCTGCATGCAACATCGTGCGTTTCGCCCCGAAATTTTCGCCGTGAACTGGGCCGTAAACCGGATCCCCCAGCAAGGCTGTCCCAAGTCCGGTCGCGGCATGGATCCGGATTTGGTGCGTGCGGCCGGTTTCCGGGCGGAATTCGATCAACGAATTCCCGTCTTTGACCGCCAGCACCTTCCAATGGGTCACTGATGGCTTTCCGTCAGGATCATGGACCATCCGCCAGCCCTGTTCAGCGCTGCTGATTTTACCCAGCGGCAAATCAATTGTGCCTTCCTGTTCGTCCAGTTCGCCTGAGATGATACCAAGATAGCGCTTGGTCACTAGCCGCTCCTCGAAAGCGCGCGCGAAACGCTTTACCGCCTTGGGGTTTCGGGCGAGTAGCAAACAGCCCGATGTATCGGTGTCGAGCCGGTGGACCGCCACCGGCATCCGGTGGAAACCCAGCTTGAGCCCTTCATAATAGTCGGCGAGACAGGTGCCGCCATTGCGCGGTGGGTCAACCGGTAAACCCGCAGGCTTGTTGATGACCAGCGCCTCGCCATCCTCGAACACGATGGGAATCCGCGCGAGCACAGGGGGAGAAATCATGGCTTTAGCCTTCCGGGGACGAGGCCGCGCACTGCATTTCCCAGCAGGAAGCCGTTTTCAAGATCTGCGAGTGTCAATTCGGCTTCCACCGCTGCGCCGCTGTCCAACAAAGAGCGGCGCAAAATGCCGGGGAGTAAGCCCAGCGCGGCTGGCGGGGTCAGATATGTGCCAGTTCGCTCGACAAATATATTGCTCCAGCATCCCTCGGTAATTAGCCCGTCGCTGCGAACCAGAATGGTCTCGGCTGCGTCTTCATCTTCGGCGACCTCCAATGCCGCGCGATAAAACTCGCGGTCAGTGGTTTTGTGGCGCAAACGCCAATCGCCCGGATCAACCGGCAACGGCAAAGCAATACAGTCAAAAATGTCGGGATTGGAAGGCGGCAAGTCTGAGGTGGCTAGCGAGATCGCGCCGCTGCGCGCGGCCAACAGGCGGACCTTTGCTGGTCGTTCCAGTTCGAAGCAGAGCGCATGGATTTGGTTGCGGACGGAATGGCGGTCGAAGGAAAAGCCCAATTCGGCTGCGCTCGTTTTGATTCGCTCGAGATGAAGCTCAAGCAAATCAATTCCGCTTTCTGGATCGAACCGCATGGTTTCAATCAGATCAAATTGGGCTGCGATGTGATCGGGAGTGCTTTGCCGCACGAAGCTGCCTTTCAGAATCGATTCACGCCATTCGGCCATCGCGTCGCTATCCGCGACTATCGCCGAGCCCACCCCAAGTACTGCGCTGCCGCGATCGTTTTCAACCGGTGTTAGGCGCAAGGTGCGGATAGCGACATTAAACGCCAGATCGCCGCTCGCATCAATCCTGCCAATTGCACCGCAATATGCTCCGCGCGCATCGCGCTCTATCTCGGCGATCAATTCCATCGCGCGTATCTTGGGTGCACCGGTGATTGAGCCGCAGGGGAAGATAGCGCGAATCAAATCGGTCGGCGTTTTTTCTGGCTGCAGAGTCGCCCGCACGGTTGAAACCATCTGGTGCACGGTGGGATAGCTCTCGACCGCAAAGGGCGCATCGACATTGACCGTCCCGGCGATTGCGACGCGCGACAAATCGTTGCGCATCAGATCGACGATCATCAGGTTTTCGGCTTTGTCCTTAACCGAATTGGCCAATTCGTGTGCGAGAGCGGTATCTTCTTCGCCGGTCCTCCCGCGCGGTCTGGTGCCCTTCATTGGCTTTACCTTCGCGGCATCACCGTGGAGCGAGACGAACAATTCGGGTGAAAGGCTCAGCAGCCAGTGGTCTCCCTCAAAAATCAACCCGCCATATCCTGCTTTTGCAGTGGGCCTGAGCGCGGAATAAATCGCCATCGGATCGCCGCGATAAGACCCGGCGAGCGGGAAGGTGAGATTGGCCTGATAGATATCGCCTGCCTGAATCGCGGCCTGCATTTTGCCGAAGGCATCGACATAATCGCCAGGCGAAATCTGCGGGTCAAGCGGGCCGATCGAACCGCCGCCACTGGATTGCTCTGCTAGCCACGCCTCGACTTGCGCCGATGTCATTTCAGTCGCCCCACTGAAAAGGCCAAGCCACACCAGCGGTCCATTTGCCCCCGACCGCGCATCGGCGAGCGCCGCCAATTTCGGTTCGAGCGCTAGCCCGGCTTCATAGGCGATATATCCCGCCAGCGTTCCGCCGGTTTCGATCCGCGCTGCGTCTGCTGCCTCCAGGATATCTGCCACGTCTTGCGCGCGGCGCGCGACAAACAATTGCAGGGGCTGTTCAAACAGATGCGCGTTAGCTGCACCGTTTTCGCGCGCATCATCGAGCAGGACAAAGGGTTGCCGGTCGGCCATCTCGGCAGCCATAGCCTGTGTGGCGCGCAAGTCGAGATACTTGACCGCATATGCAACCCTGCGCCACAGCCGCATCTTACAAAATTCGGGTCGGAGTATAGTTGAGATGGGTAGTATTTTTCTTGGTCTGGGCGCCAATGGCGAGAATCAGTCGCTCGATTTGGGCCGCGCCAACCGTCACGGGCTGATTGCCGGAGCGACCGGTACCGGTAAAACGGTCACTTTGCAGGGCTTGGCTGAAAGCTTCTCTGCTTGCGGCGTGCCGGTTTTTGTGGCCGACGTTAAAGGCGATTTGTCGGGCATCTGCATGGCGGGTTCGCCTGATTTCAAACATGCTGACAAGTTGGAAAGCCGCGCCAAGGAATTGGGGATGGACGACTATGCCTATTCGGACAATCCGGCGATCTTCTGGGATCTTTACGGGGAACAAGGTCACCCGATCCGGACCACCATCAGCGAAATGGGACCGCTGCTGCTATCCCGCTTGCTCGACCTTAACGACACTCAGGAAGGCGTGCTGCAAATCGTCTTCCGCTATGCCGATGAAAACGGGCTTTTGCTGCTCAATTTCGAAGATCTGCAGGCATTGCTGCTCTATGCGTCGCAAAATTCGCAGGAACTTTCGGCCAAATATGGCAATGTAACCAAGCAGAGTGTTGGCACGATCCAGCGCCAATTGCTCAGTTTTGAAAGCCAGGGCGCGGACAAGTTCTTTGGCGAGCCTGCGCTCGAAATTGATGACTTCCTCAAAGTTGACGATCAAGGCCGCGGCTACATCAATGTGCTGGCTGCCGATAAATTGATGCGCAGCCCGAAGCTCTACGCCACGTTCTTGTTGTGGCTGCTGGCTGAATTGTTTGAGACGCTGCCCGAAGTTGGCGATCCGGAAAAGCCCAAGCTCGTGTTCTTCTTTGATGAAGCGCATTTGCTGTTCGATGATGTGCCAAAGGCGCTGGGGGACAAGATCGAGCAGGTCGTGCGGCTGATCCGGTCGAAAGGCGTGGGAGTGTATTTTGTCACCCAGAACCCGATTGATATTCCTGAAGAAGTCGCTGGGCAATTGGGCAATCGAGTCCAGCATGCGCTGCGCGCTTTCACACCAAAGGACCAGAAAGCGATTCGCGCCGCTGCGGACACGTTCCGGATCAACCCCGATCTTGATGTGGTCGAAGCGATTACCGAATTGCGCGTGGGTGAAGCGCTGGTTTCCACGTTGATGGATGACGGCGCCCCATCGGTCGTGCAACGCACTTTGATCAAACCGCCGCGCAGCCGACTTGGCCCGATTACCGCCAAAGAACGCGCAATTATCCAGTCGATCAGCCCGGTTGACGGAAAATATGATACCGAAGTCGACCGCGAAAGCGCCGAGGAAGTGCTGCTCGCCAAAGCCGCTGATGCCGCCGAAACGGCTAAGGAAGTCGAAGAAGTCGGCACCGAAGAAGTTGGCAAGCGCCCGCGCAAGACCCAGTC
>JBATLU010000138.1:0-11214 GCA_049289475.1 Pontixanthobacter sp.
CTGACCGAGTGATAGATTGTATTTCTGCTTAGACATAGGACGGTTCCGCTCAATTCGAGAGGCGCCTTTAATCGCTGAGGGTTAATGGTTCCAAATGAGAAAAACGACTTGTCGCACCTCAGCATCGTTTCGGCGGAGAATTGAGACGGAAACGGGGTGTCGTGTTGTTTTTTGCCCTCATCGAATTCGCCGTAAATGGGGGAATTTGCGAAGTTATGGGCTCTAATTGTCGAGCGACTGTTAGAGAATCGCTCCAAAATACCGCAGTCCTGATATGCTTCTGACAGTGAAATGGGGCCGGTATTGCTACCGACCCCACTCTTACCAGCGCGTGGACTATCCTGATGATCTGCCTTGCGGCCTATCGTCTGGAAAGCACTTGGCTTCCGATGTGTCCCCGTACTTACTTCCGGCCTTGCGGTCGGTATTCAGTTCGGTTCTGTCACCGGCGCTCGCACCGGCATCCGGTTCTTTCCGATGTTAGGGTCTATCCGAAGATAAATCCGCCCATCATCCAGTTCCGCAGCCTTCCGTCCCGTATTGGCCGACCATCTCAAACGGTTCAGTTGACACCGAAATGTCCACTTTGCCTCAATGTTCGACCGGTCTGTCCGGCCAGCAACGGTATGCGTTCGCGTTCTTTTCAAGCGGTACATTTGCATCGAGCCGAAGCCTTCTGCCGATGTCCCTCAAAGACCGCGCGGACAGTAACCGCTACGTCAGATTGGTTCGAAATTCACTTCGTTTTCAGATCGTTAGACCATCTTCCGAAGGGGCTTCTTCCCTTTCCGATGTTTGGAAGCTGCGCCTAGAAAGTGAGTCGTGCAAGCATCGCAAGCCCGACTTATCCACTTTGCGCGATATTGCCTGTGGACACGGGTGGATAAGTCAACGGTTCGTCGATTGGTTACCGGTCGCGCTTGGCCAGCAGCCGTAAACGCAGCGCGTTGAGCTTGATAAAGCCCTCTGCGTCTTTCTGGTCATAGGCGCCGGCATCGTCTTCAAACGTGACGTGCTGCTCAGAGTAGAGCGAATTTGGCGATTTGCGCCCGACAACCCCGGCATTGCCCTTATAGAGCTTGAGACGAACCGTGCCGCTGACTTTTTCCTGGCTCAAATCGATTGCCGCCTGAAGCATTTCGCGCTCCGGGCTGAACCAGAAGCCATTGTAAATCAGTTCGGCATATTTGGGCATTAGCTCGTCTTTAAGATGCGCCGCGCCGCGGTCGAGCGTGATTTGTTCAATACCGCGATGTGCACGGGCGTATATCTCACCGCCGGGCGTTTCATACATGCCGCGGCTCTTCATCCCGACAAAACGGTTCTCTACCAGATCGAGCCGTCCGATTCCGTGTTTGCGACCAAGATCATTAAGAGCCTCGATCAAACCCGCCGGGCTCATGGCTGTGCCGTTCAAGGCTATGCCGTCGCCACGCTCGAAATCGATCGTGATAAACTCTGGCGTGTCTGGTGCGTTTTCAGGATTGTCTGTGCGTGAATATACGTAATCAGGTGTTTCTTCCCACGGATCTTCCAGCACTTTGCCTTCGCTGGAGGTGTGCAACATATTGGCATCGGTGGAGAAGGGGCTTTCGCCGCGTTTATCCTTGGGAACCTGGATTTGGTGCTTCTCTGCCCATGCGATGAGCGCGGTGCGGCTGGTAAGATCCCATTCGCGCCACGGGGCAATCACTTTGATATCGGGCGCCAAAGCATAGGCGGACAGTTCAAAGCGGACCTGATCGTTGCCCTTTCCGGTTGCGCCATGGGCAATCGCATCGGCGCCTGTTTCGCGGGCGATTTCAACGAGGCGTTTGGAGATTAGCGGACGCGCAATCGATGTACCCAGCAGATAGTCGCCTTCGTAACGGGCGTTGGCGCGCATCATCGGGAAAATATAGTCGCGCGCAAATTCCTCGCGGACATCTTCGATATATATGTGTTTATCGGGAATACCCATTGCGCGGGCTTTCTCTCGCGCAGGCTCGATTTCTTCGCCTTGGCCAAGGTCGGCAGTGAAAGTCACCACTTCGCAGCCACGCTCTACTTCAAGCCATTTGGCGATGACACTTGTGTCGAGGCCGCCTGAATAGGCAAGAACTACACGCTTGATATCGGACATTTCACAGGCTCCGCAGGCACAAATTGGTCAGGTAAGCCGCGCCGGTATCAGGCACGCCAGAACATCTCAATGAATTATGACTTGTGCCGCAACTTGGTTTCCTTCGCCGCAGTTTGTTTGCGCTATCGGGGAATCCGGGTTTGGGAAGGCAAATACTCCGCTGTGCAAAGTAGGAATTTCACGCTTGCGACCCTAAGTAGAACGGAGTTTGATTTCGAAGAGGTATATTATGGCAGGGCTGTGGAGCAAAGCGCGGGCAATGGCAGAGCAGGCACCGCCCGAGCGCAACCGCTATGTCGATTTCCTGCGGGCCTTTTCAATTTTGGCGGTGGTGATCGGCCATTGGTTGGTCGCCGCCCCCTATGTCGATGAAAGCGGCGCAGTACAGGGCGGACATCTGCTCGGTATCCTGCCGTGGAGCCAATGGTTAACTTGGGGATTCCAGGTCATGCCAATCTTCTTTCTGGTTGGCGGCTATTCGAACGGGGTAAGCTGGTCCGCCACGCGCGCCAAACAGGGTCATTATTCGGATTGGTTTGCTAGCCGCGTGCAGAGGCTGATCAATCCGGTGTTCCCGGTGCTGCTTGTATGGGGTGTTATCGCATTTTTCGGCACGCAATTGGGCATCGATAGGGCAATCGTCCGCATGGCGACAGAGTTGGCGCTGATCCCTGTGTGGTTTCTTGCTGTTTATCTGCTGGTAACCGCGCTCGCTCCGCTGACATACCGATTTTGGGAGTGGACTGGATTGTGGAGCTTCGCATGGCTGGCGGCCTGCGCGATATTGGTTGATATTCTGACACTCTTTTACCATTTGCCTTATGTCAATTTCCTCAATTTCCTATTCGTCTGGGTAGGCATCCACCAGCTTGGTTATGCGTGGCGTGCGGGCAAATTTGAAGGGCGTGCGCTACTGTGGTTCATCGGCGGGCTAACGGTGCTGTGTGCATTGGTTGGCCTCGGTCCTTATCCGGTTGCCATGATTGGCGTGCCGGGGGCAGAAATGACCAACTCTATGCCTCCAACGCTGGCGCTGATGGCGCTGGGCGTGATGCAGACGGGTCTCGCTTTGTCGCTGGAGAAGCCTGCGCGGCGGATGCTCGATAACATCCGAATCTGGACCGCTGTGGTGTTAATGAACGGGATGATCATGAGCATCTATCTGTGGCACCTGACCGCCTTTGTGCTGGTGATGATCGCTGCGTGGCTGTTGGGCGGGGTTGGGTTGAATGTTACGCTCGGCACTTCTGGATGGTGGCTTGCAAGGCCGATCTGGTTCGCGCTTTATGTCGCGCTCACGCTCCCGCTGATTATGCTGTTTGTGCGCTTCGAGCGGGGTAGCGGACCTGCAAAGCGCGACTATCCTGTCCCGCATTGGCGCCTGGTTCTCGGGATGCTACTGATTTGTACAGGCCTCGCCATGACCGCTGCGATAAGTATTGCCAGCCCACTGGGCGTGACCGGCGTCAGGCTATGGGTCGTGGGACTGCCCTTTATCGGCGCGGCGCTGGTAGGGTTTGGCCCGATTTATCGGCTAGTGAAGCGTTAAACCCTTTTCCCGGCACTGTTGAAGCGAGTATTAGCCGCTTATTGCAACGCTTTCTGTTTTTCTGCGACGAGTATACGGGCGATTGTTTGCATGCCGCGATTGTCGGGGCTTAGTCCCAATGCTTTCTTGATCGCCTCTAGCGCCAGATCGAGATTTTTGGGAGCGCCAATCCCTTCGGCATAGATTGTGGCAAGGTCTTCGCAGGCCTCGGGGCTGGGCTGCTCGGCGTCACAGCCCTTCTTGAAATAGATGAATGCCTTGTTTTCATCTTTGGGAGTCTCGTTGAAGCCATATTGGTAGTCGGCAGCGCGCGCCCCGCAGCCTGAACCCCAACCAAGTTGGCAGGACTTTTCCATGAAGGCGTTGCCTTTGGCTTTGTCGATGTTCAGCCCTTGGGGTCCAGTTCGGTAATCAAAGCCAATCGAGAAGCAGCCACGGGCGAATTTGAGCGAGCAAGATTTTTCCTTCAATGCATAATGCGCTTCAAGTGTGGCTGGTGCGTAGCGATAATCGCGCACCGCGTTGGCCAGATAATAGCAACCTTCGCCCACTTTTTTGTCGCAAGCGTCTTTGAATTTGTCACCTGCTTCGGTGTACTTTCCCTCCTTGGCGAGCGCGCGTCCGTCGGCAACGCGCGGATCAACTGACGGAATCTCTGCAAGTGCGGACGCGGCTGAAGAACAGACAGTCATTGAGATAAGGATACGGGCAAGAACGACGAATTTCATATGGGTCACCGGCTCTGATCGGGCACTCGCAAAATCGAACGCATACATTGAAATATCACGAAAAAAGCCGAGGTCAACTTCGTCAGAATGATGACAGGAATTTTCATCGGAATGCTGCATCAAAGAAAAAGGGGCCCCGCCGCAACCGGCAGGACCCCCGTTCCTAATCAGATGAACCAGGAGAGGTTCAGAGTTACGCCGCTACGAATTTCTTCCGGCGACGTGCAAATGCGAGACCCATCAGACCCAGGCCCATCAGACCAAGCGCGCCTGGCTCAGGAACCTTGGCGGAATAGGACTTGATGTAGGTAATGTAGTCACCGCCGATGATTGGATCGCCCCACCATGCCCACAGGTTGACCTTGTTGCTCTGGCTTGGGCCATAGGCAATCAGTTTTTGCGGATGTGTGGTGGTGGAATTGAGCGGATTGTCGGTAATCCAGTTGCCGCCGATCAGGCGTGTACCATCGAGCGAATCCAGGATGAAGCTAAACGTTGGTGTTGCTCCGCCAGTGAAGCTTGCGAAGGACGCGCTGGTCATCGACGTATTGATTGTCGAACCGGTGAAGGTCGCGCTCGATGAGTCTGAGTTAATAGTCAGAACATCGCCATTTGTCATGGTGTATTCGTAAATACCCGCAGATGCAGGCGCTGCAGCCACTGCGGCCAATAGTCCGGCAGCAATCATGGCGTGTTTGGTAATCTTCATAGTCATCCCCACTTCTAAAACTTCGCAGCATTTGGATGCCGCGGCAATTTGGTTCCGGATCGCAAAATTGGATCGAACCGTCGTCGGGTAAGGTAAAGCATCAGCCGTGCCAGAATCGCATGAAGCCCGAAAAAGCAGGGGTAACAGTGGTTAACGGGAAAAACTGAAATGGCTGAAGTGTAAAAAATTCTGACGGTTTTCCTGGGCTGTGGGCGGTTTTTAAAATCGCTCTTTACGATTAACCAAAAGGGAAGGCTTGTTTGCGATATATTCCTCCATGACCGATCCGTTTACCACATCTCTTCGCCTTACCTGGTTAACCGCTGCGGCGTCGGCGGCTCTACTGCTATCGGCCTGTTCCGATCAGCCTTCCGATCCGTTCTCTGCCGCTTTGCAATCGAGCGAGAAGGGTGATTTTCAAGCTGCGAAGGTTCAACTGGTCCAGGCCCTCGAAATGGATCCAGCCAATGGTGAAGCGATCCTGTTGTTGGGGAAGACCTTACTCTCGCTCGAGAACCCAGAGGGTGCGGCAGAGCAATTCAAGAAGCTGACAGACAACCCGAAATATGCGGGTGAAGCCAATGCGCTGCTTGCCAAAGCCTATCTCCAATCGGGTAACACGAAGCTGGCATTGGAGAAGCTTGATAGCAGCGGAATGAGCAGCGGACTTTCCTATGCGGTTGGCGTGGTTGCGCAGCTGAGCGAAGGCTATGCAGAAAAGGCAGTGAACCTGCTCGATCAAGGCTTGGCGAAGTTTCCAGACTCTGCCGATTTGCTCGTGCTTAATGCAAAGCGCGCCTATGATGTGCGCGATATCGCCAAAGCTCGCGGCCTGTTGCAGCGAGTGCTCGAAGAGCGGCCTAATATGATCGAAGCGCGCTTGCTTGCGGGACGGCTGGAAATGCACGAACGCAAGCTCGACCTCGCCAAGGAACACTTCGCGCAGGTTATCAAATCCAGCCCGTGGAACCTTCCGGCTATCCTGTCGATGGCGGCTATTGCGCGAGATGAGAGTGACGAGAAGGCTGCAGGTGAATGGCTCGCCAAAGCTAAAGAAATTGCTCCAGGTCATCCAGTTGCGGTCTATTTTGCCGCACAGATGGCTTTTGATGCAGGCAATATCGACGATGCGCATATGCTGGTGCAATCAGCCGGTAATAAGGATCTGGAATTTCCTGCGCTGCGGATGCTACGTGGTCTGATTGCTGCGAAACAGGGGCAGACCTATACTGCGATCAGCGAATTCGAACGGTATTTCCGTCTCGGCGGCGATAACTCCACGGCAAGAGTTATCCTTGCTAAACAATATGTTGGCACCAACTCGCCGAAGAAGGCTTGGGACATTCTTGCGCCTGTCTTGTCGAGCGCAAATGCCGATGTTGGGGTGTTGACATTGGGCGCACAAATCGCGGGTAAACTTGGCAAACCCGAACAAGCGCAACTGGCCAGCCGCGCTCAAGCGGCGAAGGCAAAGGCTCCCTATGCGCCTGACATGGTCAAAGCAGGCGGCTTTATTCGTGCGGGCAATTGGAAAGATGCCGACGCTCTTTATAGCAAGGTTTTGAAGAACGGCGGCGGTTCCAATCCTGTGGTGCTCAACAATGCTTCGGTCGTACGGCTTAAGCTCGGTGACAAACAAGGTGCATTGACGTTGGCGCGTAAAGCCTTTGCTCTGGCACCGAACGATCCGATCATTATGGATACCCTCGGCTGGAGTTTGATCCAGACCGATCCAGCGAGCGCAGAAGGACGCTCTCTTATCCAGCGTGCCCTACAATTGGCACCGGGGAACGAGGAAATCGCTGACCATTATATTGCGATTTCCTAGATACCCCCATACCATTGATAACCCGAGCGGTCTTCCCAATAACCGCCCTGACCCTCGCCGATATTGTCGAGGCTTTCGACCAGTTCGATTGCGGTGAGATACTTGGCATGCTTATAGCCCAATTGACGCTCGATCCGCATGCGTAGTGGGGCACCATTCTTGATCTCCAAGGGCGCGCCATTGAGCATATGGGCGATGATTGTTTGCGGATGCATCGCATCGACCAGATCGACACTCTCATAATACTGGCGGCCGGCGAGCATGTCAGCGCAGCGGAACACCGCAAATTTAGCCTTGGCTTGCACGCCTGCAGCTTCAAGCAAGGTCGATAGCTGCGGGCCGGTCCATGCGCCAATCGCGCTCCATCCCTCGACGCAGTCATGACGGGTTATCTGCGTGCGTTGCGGCAGTTTGCGCAAATTCTCCAGGCTCAGTTTGAGCGGACTATCGACCAGTCCGCGCACTTCCAAAATCCAGTCGGAAAAGCCGGATGCGGCAGATGCAGTATAGGCTGTTGTGTCAACAGAGACCGAGCCATTGCCGCGGAAGAAGGGGGAAATATCTGCCTTCGAATATTCCTTGGCCAGAGCCATCCTGTCGGCGAGCGAGCGGTGAATTTTTCGGTGCCAATCTTGCGCGGTATTAAATAGCGTTTCGCCAACCGCACTTTCACCGACTTTGCTGCAAGCGCCAACAAACAATGCGCCCATTGCCGCGAGTATTCCGCGGCGCCCGATTGTGCCTTTCATGAGCGTTCTCCTTCGCGGATCGTGCCGCCGGTGATCATATCGCGGATTTGCCCGATCGGACCGGCCAGCATGACCAGCACGACATGGATGATGAAGAAGCCAAACAGACCCCAGGAGAACAGAAAATGGACCGTCCGCGCGCTTTGCCGCCCGCCAAATAAGTCGACCAACCAAGGGGCGGCTGGTTCAAAGCCGGGGCTGATAGACAGGCCGGTCAGCACCATTCCCGGTAGGAACACGCCAAGCACAACGCCATAGGCAAGTTTCTGGAGGAAATTATACTTGCTGCCTGCGTGGTCGAAATTGAGTTTGAGATGCTCAACAATATCGTGCCAGATCGCCGCTGGTTCCCATTCGCGCAAATGAGTGCGGATATCGCGCCAAAAATGGCCGCTGACGAGCATCGCCACCCACATTACCAGTAATGCAGTCGCAAAAGGCCAAGCCATTAAGGTATGCCAGTCGCGCGCAGCGGCGAGGTTGTAAGTGCCCGGGATGGTAATCCATCCAGGAAAACGAGGCACTGCGAGCCACGCTTGCTCCGGCGCAAAGCCCCATTCTCCCCAGTAGAGATAGCGGTGGGCATTGGAAATGTTGAGGCCCGACATGAACAGGATCGCCACGCAAAGCAGGTTCAGCCAATGCCATATACGAGTAATCAGGCCGTGCCGCTTTTTCTGTCTTTTGCCTGTTCTGGCCATAGTTCACCGAACCCCAATTCATCTATACAGAAACGGTTCGCCGCGCGCCGCAAAAAAGTTACAGCAAACTATCAGAACCCGCTCGCCAATACCGCTAGTGCGGCATCATCACCCCAAGACATTTCGCAGCCGATACCCGCTGCATCGGGATAGACATCGGGTTTGTTGGTCTTGACAACTCCGCCAACTATCATTGCGGACTTCTTGCAGAATTCGGCAATTTTCAGCGCCACGGTTTCCTGCAAATCATGATGCCCTTCGGCGGCAATACCCAATATCGCATCGCGCAGCGCATCATAATTAAAGACATCACCAATTGAATCTGCAGGGGCTGCGGGAATCTGCAAAACCAACTTCACAGAGACTTCCAAACGCTGCAGCGCCTCTCGCTCGAAATCGTGGATTCCGATTGAAAAATCGGCTCCGAGCCGGTCGAGGTGAATCACATATCGTATCATTGTTGCTCTCGTATCAGATACATCACATCGCGGCGATGGTTGAGCAAATGTTGGCCCGAATCCACAAACAGCGTTTGACCCGACGCCAGATGACCCGAAGTGAGGAAAACAGCGGCGCGCCCGATTTCCTCTGGCGCGGTATTCCGTTGGAGCAAATTCATGCTGGCGGCGCAGGCGAATTCATCGTCTGTCTGGTCATGGCTGGGCAAGGTCAGACCGGGCGCGAGTCCGTAGATCCGGTCATCTGGCCGTGATCCCTTGTCGCGCAGCATTTCAATGGTCGCGTTCAGCGCATGCTTGCTCATGGTGTAGGAGAAGAAGTCAGGGTTCGAGTTTTCCAACTTTTGGTCCGTCACATGAATAACCCGGCGACCGTTTGGCGCCTTGGCATGTGCGAGATATGTCTGCGCCATTCGCGCAGGTGTTTTTGCATTGATGACCATCGACCGGTTGAAAATCATCCGATCGAGTTGGGCCGCATCGTCATAGCGGAACATTGAGGCCGAATTGATCAGCGCGCGCCAATCGGGCAATCGCGCGGCGAGCGAAGCGACCATTGCCACTGCTGCATCGCTGTCTGCCAGATCGCAATGGATCGCTTCTGCAGAGGGCAATTCTTCCGCCAAGGCCTCCGCCTCTGCGGCAGAGCTTCCATAGTGGATGATGACGTGCCAGCCATCGTGGCCAAAGGCGCGGGCTAATTCGGCGCCGATCCGCTTGGCGGCTCCGGTTATAAGCACAGCAGGGCGGGTCACGCGGCTCGCCTTGGATTGCGCGTTGAGGTTGGGCAAGTGGAACACATGGAACACAGTCCTGAAGTACAAAAACTTCTATGCAATTCCGTGCTGTAAAGCGGCCGAGCGTCAGAGGGGGATGGAAAAATAATCACATTGCCCTTGAAGCACAGACCGGCGCGGTAGGAAAGCCGAACTGCGACTGATTGCTAACGGGCTAGACGCTTTTCAATATCGTGCACAAGCCGGTCCGAAACGCGGCCAAGCGTTGCCAGCTCTTCCAATTCGCGGTCGGGTGCGCGAGCGGCTCCATAGGTGGCGAGGAAGGCGCGGGCGACACTCCACTTTGCATGACCGCACTCGATCCGTTCCAAATGATCGCCAGCTGTGGCTGTTCCGGGTTCGAGCACGCGGTAAAACCACCCGCTCCGCGCCGCCGCGACCAGCGCCTTTACCACGCCCTTGGTTTCCAGATGTGCCTCAATGGTCGCGCAGGGTTGGCGCGGCTGGGTGACTTCGATTACCGCACTGCCCAGGCGAAAGCGGTCGCCAATATGCACGTCATGTTCGGTCAGCCCGGTGGTGGAGAGGTTTTCTCCCATGCTCCCGGGGCCCGCCAGCCGTGGCAGGACGCCGAAATGGTGGCGGAGCCAGTCATATGTTTCAGACGGAAAATGATGCAGCGCCATCGCCGGATAGCCGTGATGTTTGCGATTGACCTGAACGTCCGCCTCAATCCCGCCTGTGCCGATCAGAACCGGACCGTCGAGCGGAGACTTGCGAATGCCGCTTTGCTCTCCGGTGGGCAAGGCAGCGCTTGCGCCCGAGCATAGGGCGGAGACGACAATTTTCATCAGCCAGCCTTCTGCACAGTCAGCGCAAACCAATTGCGGACAACACCGTCTGCGCCTTCGCCCTTATAGCGTTCGGTTTGAACAACATTAAGGCCAGCACCGCGATAGGATGTTTCGAGCCAGTCTTCATCGGGGAAATTGTGTAAACGGCCAAGCGGATCGCGCCCTTCGCCATTGCCGAGCTTGAAATTGGCGAAATGCAAACCGCCAGAGCGCAGCGAACGGTGAATCGCGGCGAGTATATCTGCAAATTCAGCACGAGCGATGTGGATCAGGCAGGCGTGCGCCCAGACTGCATCATATTGGCCCACCGCGCTGAGTTCCTCGAACCGCATCAACCGCGCTTCGATCCCGCGCAATTCCTTGGTCTTTGCAACCATCGCTGGGGTTCCATCGGTTGCAACCAAGCTGAAACCACGCTCGATAATCCGCGCGGAATCCTGACCACTACCGCAGCCAAGCTCCAGCAATTTGGCGCCGGGTTCGAGCAGGTCAAGGAACGGGTCCAGATGACGGTTGGGTTGGCGGCCGAATTTCTGCGTGTAACGCGGCGCATTCGCTTCGTAGAAAGCAATGGTCGCCGGATCGCTCACCCCGCCGCTTCCGCCGCCTCGCGATCGCGTTCGGCACGGCTTTTCTTCATCGCTGACGTTTTCAGTTGACCGCAGGCCGCATCGATATCGCGCCCTCTTGGCGTGCGCACAGGCGCGCTGATACCGGCCTCGAAAACGAGGTTGGAAAAGCTCTTAATCCGTTCAGGGGCAGAGCATTCATAGGACGCG
>JBATLU010000139.1:0-3519 GCA_049289475.1 Pontixanthobacter sp.
CCGATGTTGCCGTGGATTGCAGCACCACGCCCATTTCCTCGGCGATGGCCATGAACAGATTGTTGAATATTTCCAGCCGCACAGGATCGGCGGCGGTTCCAGCCGCGCTGCTGCGTTCGACCGGTCCCGTGCGGCTCATTACCAGGCTGCCTTCAGCCGCCAATGACGCCTGCCAGCCCTCCTCCACCACTGTTGTCGATCCGGGATCGACGATCAGCGCCGGCCCGTGCACCGCTTCGCCTGATTTCATCTGCGAACGATGAAGCGCAGCCCAATGACCCGAAGCTGCGGCCTGCACATTTGAGGGATCGAGTACCGCGGATGCCAATGCCTCGCCGTTCCCTGCAGAATTGCCGCTGGCCTCGACGCTAAGCGCTTCGATCACAATTGCCGAGCCCGTTTCGGCATACCCGAAACGTTGGCGGTGCATTGCCTGAAACGACGCTTCCATGACTTCGGCAGTGCCGCATTCGACAGTCAACGCGCTGTCGCTGTTTTGAAATCTCAGCCTTGCCCGGGAAGTCAGGGTAATGGCGCGATCATCCAGCCCTTGCTCAATCAGCGCGTCTCTTGCCTCTTGCTGCAATGCGCCTAACTCGCTGGCAAAATCCGCCCCCAACTTGCGAATGATGCTCCGTTCGCGAATCGCTTTTACGGGCGCAAGACCGATACCATAAGCTGACAGCATGCCGGCCAGCGGATGGACCAGCACAGTTTCGATCCCCAGTTGATCTGCCACGCGGCAGGCGTGCTGTCCGCCCGCACCGCCAAAGCAGGCAAGTGCGTAGCGTGTGGCATCATATCCGCGTGCAACGCTGATCTTGCGGATGGCATTGGCCATGCTGTCGGCCGCAATTGCAAGAAAGCCCTCGGCAATCTGCTCAAGGCTCCGCTTGCCGTCCAGACTTACCGCAATTTCCTCTAGCCTCAGGCGCGATGCCTCGCGGTCAAGCGGCGCATCGCCATCCGGACCGAACACCTTGGGAAACAGGGCCGGATCGATCCGCCCGAGATACAAATTGCAATCGGTGACGGTCAAAGGGCCGCCCTTGCGGTAGCAAGCGGGTCCGGGACTCGCCCCTGCGCTTTCGGGTCCGGCACGAAACCGCGAACCGTCGAACCGGCAAATCGAACCGCCGCCGGCTGCAATCGTGTGGATCTGCATCATCGGCGCCGCCACTCTTACGCCGGCAACAACACTTTCTCCGGTCAATTCATATTCGCCCGCAAAATGGGTGACATCGGTCGAGGTTCCGCCCATATCGAAGCCTATCAGTCGGTCATAACCCAGCGGGGTGAAGGCTGAGACCATACCCACAACCCCGCCCGCTGGGCCGGATAATATCGCGTCCTTACCGCGAAATGCGCTCGCCTCTGCCAGCCCGCCGTTCGACTGCATGAAACGCAATCTAGGTGTAGGCGGCAATTGTGCCTCGAGCTGATCAACATAGCGGCGGATAACCGGTGAAAGATAGGCATCGACAATTGTCGTATCCCCGCGCGGAACCAGCTTGATCAGCGGGGACACTTCATGGCTTACGCAGATTTGTGAGAAGCCTGTTTCGCGCGCAATTTCGGCCAGTCTCTGCTCATGTCTTCTGTGCCTCCAGCCATGCATCAAGATGATGGCGATGGCATCAATACCGCATTCCCGCGCACGCTCGAAATCGCGGCGCGCCCGATCTTCGTCGAGCGATTTCAGCACTTCTCCGTCAACTGAAATACGCTCGCCAATTTCGATAGTTTGAGACGGCAGTGCATCGGGCAGTATGATATTCCGCGCGAAAATATCCGGCCGTGCTTGAGTTCCGATCCGCAAGACATCACCAAAACCCTCGGTAATTGCCAGAACCAGTGGCTCGCCCTTACGTTCGAGCAGCGCATTGGTCGCCACCGTCGTGCCGATGCGAACTTCAGCTATCGGACCGGTGCCATGAAGCTTCATCAAACGCCGCACAGCTTCGCTTGCCGCATCGACATACTGCTCCGGATTTTCCGAAAGCAATTTGTCGACGACCAGCCGGCCATCGGGTGTAAGCGCGACCACGTCGGTAAAGGTTCCGCCCCTGTCGATGGCAAAATGCCATGAAGCGCGCTGATTCATGGAAGAACCTTGCCGCCGAACGAGACTTCAACGGAAACTGACATCAGACCTGGAATGTCTCGCGCACCCAATCGACCGAACGCTGGCCGGATTGGAGGCGGGCGTCACCGATCTTCATCTGCCAGAATTGTTCGGACCCAAACGCCTGCCGCCAAGCATGAAGGCGGCGGGAATAGCGCTGCAAGTGATGTTCTTCGCTAATCCCGATAGCGCCGAATAACCCGTGCGCGGTTGCGGCAATTCTGGCAGCGGCAGCGCTGGCTATCGCCTTGGCGCTTGCGGCAGGGATTTCGGCAGGCGGGAAAGCCCCCTGACAGGCAAGCTGGACAGCCAAACGGACGGCCACCACATCTTCTGCCATCACCGCCAATTGCTGCTGCAACGCCTGCTGGCGGCCGATGGGCTTGCCAAACTGGACACGTTCATTGGCGTAGGTGACTGTCATATTCAGCACGGCCTCGGCTGCGCCCGATATAGCCGCCGCGCAGTTCAAAGCGGCGAGCGAACGAAGTCCGTTTGCGGGCCTTGTTACCGTTTGGCCGAAACCAACCTCCCCCAAGTCGATCCAGGCATCAATGCTACCATATACACCGGTTAATCCGCGCGGCATGGTGCGTATGTCAAACAGAAGTAGTTCGCTGCCAACATCAGCCAGCACTAGGTCGCACACCAAGCCATAGGGAACCAAACTAGGACCCGCTGCATCGGCACAGACGAGCGCGATCGGACCAGCCACCTCTGCCGCCGGTGATCCAGCCACCAAGGCGCGGGCGATCATGGTTTCGCCCAAGGGCAGCGGAACGGTCTGCGCACCGATTGCCATGAGCAGCGGGGACACTTCAGCCAACCCAAGCCCGAAACCTCCGCAATCCTCAGGCACCAGCGACTGGAGATAGCCCGATTGCTCTACCGCATCCCACAGCGCCGCATAATCGCCGCCGCCTTCAATCTGTTTTACCGTTTCAGGCGGGCAGCATGCTTCCAGCATTTTTACGAAGGGGTCGAGCAATTCGCCCATGTCCAAACCGTCTTCCATCACCGCAATCCCATGCCGCGCGCGATGATCCCGCGCAAAATTTCCCGTGTGCCGCCGCGAAGCGAAAAGCTGGGGGCGATGTGGCTGACAAATTGCAATGTCCGGTAGAGCTCCGGATCAACCGGATTTTGGGGGTGCGCCGCCAGATCATTGGCGATTGCGGCGGGTAATGCCTGTTCGAAACTGGTGCCCAGATCTTTGACCAATGATGCCTCCACCACAGGGCTTTCGCCAGCCGCCAGCAAAGCGGTGCAGGCCAAGGACATCGCCCGAAGCGTCGCCACACGGGCCATAAACTCACCGACGAGCGCAAGGCTTGTATGCCCATGACTTTCCGACTTCCGAAGGTGGTCGATCCATGCGTCGAGCAGGATAATGC
>JBATLU010000140.1:0-1753 GCA_049289475.1 Pontixanthobacter sp.
AAACCGGGTCGTGCGATCGCATAGACGCCAAAAGGCGCAGCGATCTTTCAGTTTTGATCGCTCTTAGAGGGACTTTTTGTCTTACTTTGATGCGAACGACCAGATGGGGAGGTAATGGGCCAATGCGCCATCCGGATTGCCGAATTGACGGGCGTTGCGCTGCTGCAGGTGATGTAATCTTGCCCGCATCCGGCGATTACCGCAAAAACTCATACATTCCCCCCTTGCGCGATGAGCCAGAGGCCGTAGGTTGCTGCATCAAGGGGGGTGGTTCGTGACGCGAATCCGGGCAAAAGCAATTCTGTTGTTTGCTGCGCCAGCTATGGCTGCGGCGGCATTTCTCACAGGCGGTTTGATCACCAGCGGTGCGCAGGCGCAGTCGAGCGGGGGCGCGCGCTATGAAGGCGTGGCCACCTGTGCTGGATCGACGTGCCATGGCCGCGCAGAAGGCAATGGCGAAGTCGTCCGTCAAGATGAAATCGCAAGCTGGCAGGAACCCTCGTCATCTACTGGCGCGCACAGCCGTGCCTATGCTGTGCTCGCTTCACCAAGGGGCCGGCAAATTGCCGCGAGCCTAGGGCTGGGCGCGGCAACCTCCGCGCCTGCCTGCCTCGGTTGTCACGCAACCTTTGTGCCTCAATCGCAGCAGGGCGCGCGTTTTCTAACCGCCGACGGCGTCGGATGCGAGAGTTGCCACGGCCCTTCATCGCGCTGGCTTTCTTCGCATTACGGTGTGCCCGGTACGCACGCTTCAAATGTAGCGCTTGGCATGACGCCGCTGGAGAAACCTCAGGTACGGGCCAAGGTCTGCCTCGATTGCCATTACGGCAGCGCCGACGGCAACCAGTTCGTGACGCATTCGATGATGGCGGCGGGGCACCCGCGGATCGCCTTTGAACTCGATCTGTTTTCCGCGCTCCAGCAGCATCATGATGAAGATGGAGACTACGCTGCACGCAAGGGAAAGACCGACAGCGTTCGTCTGTGGGCAGTCGGTCAGGCAGAGGCTGTTGCCCGCTCCTCCGACCTGTTCGCGCATCCGCGGTATGGCACGCAGGGCGTATTCCCTGAATATTATTTCTACGATTGCCATAGCTGCCACCGCCAAATCACCGACAGCGCCCAGCGCAAACTGACATTTGAAACCAATCCGGGGCGTCCGATCCCGTTCGGAATGGCGCCGTATAATGATGAGAACATCATCATGTTGTCAGCGGTAGCGCGCACTTTCGCTCCTGGCCGCGCCGCCAGTTTTGACAAGGCCAGCAAGGAATTTCACCGCGCCATGGGCGAAGGTCGCAGTCAAGCTGTTGCCGCCGCGCAGATTTTGCGCGGAGAGGCTTCGGCCTTGTCGGGTATGCTCGGCAGCCGCGGATTCTCAGGCAATGATGCATTTGCGGTGGTCCAGACAATCTCTGACACTGCGACCAATCCGCGCTTTACCGATTATGCCGGATCAGCGCAGGCGGTGATGGCGGTCGATACGCTGCTCAATGCCATGGTCCGTGAAGGCCGGATCACGGTTGGCGCGGCTGCCGGCATTCGCTCGAACATCAACCGCGCTTACGCAGCCGTGCGTAGCCCTGAGAATTATCAACCGGCGGCATTTCGCTCGGCTTTGGGGCAAGCGACACGCTCGATCGGTGCGCTTCGCTGATGGCGCGGCGGCTGGGACATTTCTGGTGTCTGGCGGGCGCTCTGGCGCTCGCGGCATGTGGCGGCGGCGGAAATAGCAGCTCGGCCCCGCCTGCGG
>JBATLU010000141.1:0-10395 GCA_049289475.1 Pontixanthobacter sp.
GCGGATTGTCTGCCGGAAGTGGCTCGGGCGTGGTCACATCGAGCATCGCTGCCGCAATCGCCTTGGCCCGCAGCGCTTCGATCAACGCAGCCTGATCCACCACGGCGCCTCGCGCGACATTGATCAACACCGCGTTGCTTTTCATCGCGGCAAGTTCAGCCGCGCCGATCATCCCGTCTGTTTCAGCGGTAGCGGGCACTGCCAGAATCACCCAATCAAACTCACCCAGTTTTCCCTGCCATTCATCCGGGCCAAGAAAGCCTTCGCCGCCAGATCTGCGCACCGGCACAACGTCCACCCCGAAGCTTTCGAGCCGCGGCTTCACTTGCTGGCCTATCCCGCCAAATCCGAGCAGCAAAGCGCGTGTTCCCACCAACTCAATCTTGCCCGGCGCGTCCATCAACCATTCGTGCCGGTCCTGCGCACGCACAATGGTGCGGTAATCCTTGGCGATATTGAGCATTCCCATCACCACATATTCTGCAATGGCAATGGCATTGATGCCGATGCCATTGGTGATCATCGTCCCTCGCTGATGGAGCAAATCCAGCGGCAGAAAATCCAGCCCAGCATAGATGGAATTGAGCCATTTAAGATTCTCTGCACGTTTGACCGCTTCGATCATCGGTGCCTGATCCTCCAGATCGAACCAGCCGATTTCCGCTTTGGGTGCCAGCTCGTGCATTTCCTCGATTGATGTGTAGAAATGCGCCTCGACAGATTCGGGCAGATAAGGTTCGACCATCGGGCGGATCAATCCGCTGAGAACAGCAATCGTCATGCAGGGGGACTCCATTTTTGGAAAGCAGAGCGGAACAGGATGGCGACCAAAACGTCAAGGGCCGAACCGCTGCTGTCGCTCAAACCGGCAAGGCAGATGGCCGCGTGATGTTTGCCCAGTTTGGCGTCTTTGACGATTTTCTAGGAACTGAACTTGCCGGGCAATTGCTGCAATATGCAATTGCGAACGAGGCAAGATTTGAGCCAGCTAAAGTGGTCAATGCGAACCCCATCGGTCTGGTTGATCTGGAATTCCGCCGCTGCCTCCAGCATGATGGGCAGTTGGGCCCGCTGGGCAAGGCATTCCGTGAGATTATCAAAGCGCGGCTACCGGAAATCTGTGCGGTGACGGGAATTAATGCCTGCCAAAGCTCGTTGCTGGAAGTCAATATGGCCGCGCACCGCGATGGCGGCTTCTTTAAGGAACACGTCGACACGCTGACCGGGAACACGCGCCAGGATGGGTCGTCTGACCGGTTGATCAGTGCGGTCTATTATTTTAACCGAGAGCCGGTCCGTTTTAGCGGGGGTAATCTGGTCATCCTACCATTGACAGGTGAGGCTGAGCCGCATTTGATAGCGCCGCGCCACGACCGTTTGGTGGTGTTCCCATCCTTTGCGCCGCATGCGGTCCAGCCGGTCTCGGTGCCGGGCGATGCATTTGCTGACGCTCGGTTTTCGATCAATTGCTGGTATCTCCGACCGCGCAGCTAACCCGCCACATCTGTGGGATTATCCTGCAAAAAAGTAGCGCATATCAAGGCACCTCCCCTAATTGGAGGTCGGCATGAAGTTCATAAAATTCGCATCGGTGGTCGCGGCGATTGCCGTCTTGGCAGGCGGCTGGACAGTCGAAGTAGCAGCTCAGGAGGAGGGGCAACGCGAAGTCATGCTCTCACCCGCCCGAATGCAGCAAAGCGGCAGGGCGCAAACCGGCGTCTATAACCCGGCGATCCCCGCGACCGGAATGATCCGCACAGCCGATTTTGCCGTCAGAAGCGTAACTATCGAAGGCGACACGCGCGAGAAGGAATTGCGCGACAGCGAAATCCGCGAAATGGTCGCCAATACGATCAAGACTGCCAAGGCGCGCGGGATCGAGCTGTCTTTCGGCAGTATGACGATCGAAAGGCTCGACCTCGATAATTTTGACGTGTTCGCGGATTCGAATGTCTTCGGCGGCAGCCGGCCCGATACGTCGCGCATCAGCTTTCTGGTCAAAATTCCGCTCGATGCAAACTCGACACTTGCCAAGGTGACCGAGCAGATGGACAATTTCCAGAAGGCGGTGAAACCGGTCGGCCGTTCACAATTTGTCGGGACAAGCGCGATTTCGCTATCGATCGTCAAACCCGACCAATATCGTTCGGGCATTATCGATCTGATCAGCGCGGATGCCCAGAAAGTCTCCGGCCAGATTGGCCCGAACTATGCTGCGGCGCTCAAGGGACTGCACCAGCCGGTCGATTGGGTGCGCTGGGGCGATCTGCAAATCATGCTGTTCGTGCCCTATGAAATGGAGATTGTCCCGGCGGGTTAACGGCGGCGGAACCAGCCAGCGCTTAGCCGAGTTTCCATTCCCAACCGAGCGGGTCGCCGTCCATGATCTCGACGCCCTTGGCTGCAAGTTCATCGCGGATAGCATCGCTGGTGGCGAAATCTTTTTCGGCGCGAGCGGCCTTGCGGCGGGTCAGCGCATCTTCGACTTCGGCTTCGGTGATCGCCGCAGATTTGGGGCGGATGCGTAGATCTACTCGGTCCAAATAGGCCAACTTCAGACCCAGCAGATGGTCCATCTGGCTCGCGGCCGTCACGATGCACTCAGGGGCAATGCCCTTGAGTGCGACCAATTCCTCCAGCATCGTAAGCGCTTCGGCAGTGTTCAAATCTGCCGACACTGCTGCGTCAAAGCGGCACATTAGGGCGTTGGTCACTCTCTCCCTCTCCCAGCTATCACCGGGCGTGCTCTTTGCTTCCTTAAGTTGTCCGTTCCATTTGTGATATGCCATCACCAACCGCTTCAACCGCGTCAGCGCCGCCTGCAAACCCTCCCACGAGAATTCCAACTCGCTACGATAATGCGCTTGCAGGCACATCATCCGGTAGGCGAGCGGGTGATAGCCTTTGTCGACCAGCAATTGCAGCCGCAGGAATTCGCCCGAAGACTTGGACATCTTGCCACTACGCTCGACGAGAAAGTTGTTGTGCATCCAGATTTTCGCGCCCGAATTGGTCGCTTCGGATAGGCCGCCACATCCGCAGAACGCTTGGTTCTGCGCGATTTCATTGGGGTGGTGGATTTCGCGATGGTCGATCCCGCCGGTGTGAATGTCGAACGGAAAGCCGAGCAATTTCTCGCCCATTACCGAACATTCAAGATGCCAGCCCGGCGCGCCCCGCCCCCAAGGCGAATCCCATTCCATCTGCCGCGTTTCGCCCGCAGGTGTCTTGCGCCAGATCGCGAAGTCTGCGGCGTTGCGCTTGCCCTCAACGCTGTCAATCCGGCCTTCACCATCCTCGGTTACCGCGCGGGCAAGTTTGCCGTAATCGGCGACGGACGAGGTGTCGAAATAGAGCCCGCTTTCGAGCTCGTAACAATGCTTTTCAGCTATCTTCGCGCCCCATGCAATCATCGCCTCGACAAATTCGGTTGCGCGCGGGTGCTGCTTCGGCTGCACATTCAGGCGGGCAAGGTCGCGCTCAAAATCCTCTTGATAGAGCCGTGCGATATCCCACGCCGATTTGCCCTCGCTAGCGGCCATCTTTTCCATCTTGTCCTCACCTTCGTCGGCATCGGAGGTAAGATGGCCAACATCAGTGATGTTGATCACATGGGTGAGTTTGCAGCCCTTCCATTGCAGCGTCCGCCCCAGCGTGTCGGCAAACACATAGGCACGCATATTGCCGATATGCTGGTAATTATAGACCGTGGGACCGCAGGTGTAGACGCGCGCTTCGCCCGGATGGACCGGCACAAAGGGTTCAAGACTGCGGGTCAGGCTGTTGAACAGCATCAGAGGGGCGTCGCTCATGCGGCGCGTCTTGCACATGACGTGGCCGATGGGTCAAGCCGCCAAATGCGCTATTCGGCCGGCTCCAGTTCTTCTTCCGTCGCCACTTCGCACGTTTCGGCAGAGGTATCGCAATCATCTTCGCTCACCCACAGATCTTCATTACCTGCGCCGGTTACCGGTTCGTTGATAAGTGGATCGGGTTCGCGTTCCGGATCATCGCGGAACTGGATTATCATCGTGCTGACTGACACTTCGGTCGGGCTATCCTTTCCGATTTCCTCGTCGATCAAATCTTGCAGTGGGTTATCGATGGATGTTTCAGGAGTTTCTGGCACGATCACACAGCTTGACGGGCTTGCGATGAGACATCCGTTGATGGTTGAAAGCGGGTCAAATGCCGTGGTGATATTGACCAGACTGACCGCATCAAGGCCAGTATTTCCATCGACCACTCCATTGATCACAATTCTTAGCGGATCAACCGCATCGATCTCGTTAATGGTCACGCTATCGGCGGTAAAGCCGCGGCGGTCGGCAAAATCGGTGCCTGCGCCACTGTTCTGGATCAACAGATCATTATCGATATTGAAGGTCAGATTGGTTGCCTGGAAATAGCCTTCATCGCGCACAAAGCCGTCATTCTGGCCGAGACGCTGGTCAATATCGTCAAGCGCCGCACCCGCAATATTCGCCGCTGCGGCCGAACTGATCGCAAATATCGATGGCGCCGACAATTCGATATTGCCGCCCAGGACATTGGTATCTTCCTCCATCCGCAGATTGCCCGAATCGACGTCTACATTGATTTGGTTCGCGGCAAAAATGGCAAGGTTAGTGTCCGTGCCCGCGTTGATCACGGTCAGACCACCAATGACATCAACCGAGCCTGCGGCGCTCAATGTCAGTGTGCCGTTTGCCGCAATGTTGCCGTCGGTTGCCGTCGGGCTGGCAGTGGCTGTAACTGCCAGCACATCCAGATCATCGACGGTGAGATTTCCGCTCCCACCAGTAGTCACAGCAAACGCCTCAACTGTTATATCGCCACCGCTGAACACGCGGGTAAATTCGTCCTTATCCAACTCGAACCCGGTCGAAAGCCCGCCTGCACCGCCAAGGTAGATGTCTGACCCGCTCGCAATCAAGATCGTGTCGGTGCGGTCGCTCCTGCCCAGAGCACCGTTTGCATCGATATTGATGTCAGCAGCAACGACATCGATATCGGCTCCCGATGCTGTCGCGCGAAGATCAAGCAATCCTCCCGCAGCGATAGTCAGAGTATTTGCCGCGTCGATGAAGGAATTTACGGTGACGTCGCTCGCCGCCGTAATCGTAACATTGCCTCCGCTTGTGGTAATTTGCTGCGTGCCCTGCACACCAGGAGTCGGCGCGGCGCCAAGATTGACGACGACGGCGTTGACTTGGGCCGAACCGCCTGTGCTGGTCAGATCGATATTACCCGGTGCACTGGCACCCTGAATATCCAGGTCGCCGCCGACCACTATGTTGATTGTGCCGTCCGAAGCCTCTGCCGTGACCGCCAGATTGCCCGGCGTGCGCAGCAAAATCGATTCGCCATAGGCCTCTACCAAGCCCACAACGTTGATCGACTGGTCCACCACCAGATCGCCGCCTCTAGCCTCCAGATAGGCGCTGTTGCCGGCGACATCGGCGATGGTAATCGCGCCATCGGAAATGATATCGACAAGCCCCTGCCCGCTGTTTGCAGTGGCGGCGCTGCCCACCGCAACATCGCCGCCGGCATCGACAAATATGTTGGCCGCGCTGAAAAGGGAATCGGCTATGACGCTGCCATTGATTGTGTCGATCAACAGATTTGCGCCTGCCGCCGCATCCCCGAGAGAAACATCGCCGTTTGAATCGATATTGATAACGGAGCCTGCATCCAGCGTGGTTCCGGTAAACCCGTCAAGCCCTGCACCGATAACGAGTCTTCCACCGGAGGTCAGCGATCCGGTGACAATCCCGAATGCGCCGCCGGAAGTAAGTTCGATATCTCCGCCTGCAGTCGCTTGACCCAAGCCGATATTGCCGCCGGACACGGTAATATCGGTCGCTGCGGCGAGCGATCCGATGTCGCTTTGGGTCGCGACCGAGATGAATATCTCACCGGCAGAATCCGCAGAGTTAAGAGTAAAGGTCCCAGACTCCGCAATTCCAAACAAGTCGTCGCCGGACGTGACATTGTGCAATGCCACGCTGTCGCCATCGACAGATACAGCACCGCCGGAAGCAATATCATTGCCGGTCAGCGCGCCTATTTCAGCGAGGATCGATATCCCGCCATCTGCTGCCAAATCTGTGAAAGACACGCTGCCAGCGCCGCTGGTTATCGCTATCCCGGCACTGTCCGCGCCGGAAATGCTGCCCAAAACAATATTGCCATTGGCGGAAACGCTGGCACCACCTGCGGCAAGCGTAACGTCACCCAGCAAGATGGTCGTTTGCGCTCCAATGTCGGCTCCTGCACCGGCAGAGATATCCTGCCCGGATATTGAACCATTAACGGCTTCAATCGAAACCAAACCTCCAGCAAGAACATTGCCCGTAATCAAGATGCTGTTCGCGGCGAGGAAATCGAGCGCTCCTGACACGGTCGCCGCACCGGAAGTTATAGTTCCGCCTGCGGTAGCAAGTAAGTCACCCCCGCGCACATCGCTTTGTCCGATGGTGATGTCGTTGGCGGCATCCAAAGTCAGGCTGCCGCCAATGTCGCTAACCCCGTTGATCGCAATCGATCCTGCTGACGTCGCGCTGCTTGCGCCCGCTCCGGCGGTCATATTGGTGCCAGCAATATTGCCGTTGCCGCCACTGGTGTTGGGCGTAATAATCGTCAGCAAATCAATGGTCTGACCCGCGATCAAATTGACGAAATCAATCTGGCTGCCAGTCACATTGATCAATCCGCCCGCAGTCGAATTGCCCAGATTGACCGCATTGCCCGACGCAATAATAATATCGCCGCCAGTGATGATCGAATTGAGGCCAGTGGTGAAAGTGCCTGCCGAACTTGACCGGAAATCGCCGGATGCCTCTGCATGAGTGGCCAGAACATTGCCTCCTGCGCTGATCGTGAAGTCGCCATTTTGCGCCTTGAGCGAACCAAATCTGACATCACCGATTGCATCAAGCGTGATACCACCAGCAACAGTCACCGCGCCATTGCTGGCGATATTGCCTGCGGTGGCTGACAGCGCCAAACTTCCGCCAATCGCGCCATTGTCGAACATCACCGATGCGCCGGTAACACTGGTGTCTCCGCCGCTGATGGCATTGGCCAAAGTCGGCGTACCGGTAGCGACAATGGCAATGCTGGTTGCAGCATCGACCGTGCCGAATGCGGCGTCACCAGCTGTGGCCTGCGCATTGACCGCCCCGCCCGATGACACATCACCGACCGCGATTTCCCGGCTGAGCAATGTGACAGTGCTGCCTGCATCAATATCGCCAGAACCTGTATTGGCACCGATCATGCCATTTAACGCAGTGACCGACAAAGCGTTTGGAGTGGTCAGACTATCGAACAGAATGTCGCTTGCGCTGGTTAGATTTATGTTCCGGCCAGTCGCATTGCCAATCGCAATCCTGCCCGCATCGAGCGTCAGCGTAATCCCTGCATCAACATCACCACCATTGATTACGCCGCCTGCAGCAAAATCAACAATGGCATTGGACGATGCGCCCGCAAAATTGATGTCGCCGCCTGCCGTAGCGCGGAAATTGCCATTGGTCGCATCGAGCGTTCCGAAACCGATATTACCGGTCGCATTGAGCGAGATCGCACCGCCAGCGGTAATTGTGCCAGTTCCGGCAATATCACCCGCTGTCGCGCTGACGTTGAAGATTCCTCCAACCGCGCCGTTATTTACTGTGACACTGCCACCGGTCAGATTGGTAGCAAATGCGCTGCCGATCTGGTCGATGACGATTTCACCAGTTGCATCGACCTGCAATGTGCCGGCGCGCGATTCAACCGATGCGATATTGACCGAATCTGCATTTACCGTGGTCACTCCCGAACCGCTGAAATCTCCGCCTGTCAGCGCACCGCCAATTTCGAGAGTCAGCAGGCCATCAGCTGTCGCAGAAGCGATCCGGGCATCGCCGCCGGTTGTTACGCCTAGGCCGGGGCTAACCGCATTGGAATCAAGATGTCCGGCATCAAGCGTTCCGTCAGCGATGATCGAAATCGTGCCGGTAAATGCGGCATCACCCATCACTGTGCCGCCGACGCTGTTAGTGGTCAGTGAAGTGCCACTGGTTGTGCCAATCGCGAGATCGGCAGCCGAGGCAATTTGCACTCCGTTGACCAATGCCGTCAAATTACCAGCACGCAAATTACCAACAGTCGATTCAAGGACAATGAAGCCCGTGTCAGCGGTTACGTCACCGATGTTGATGGTGCCGCCAGTCAAGGTCGTTTGGGCATCGGCGATGATGGTCCCGCCCTGGATTGACCCGGCATCGATAACAACCAGCCGATCGCCATCAATCAGGCTATAGCCCGCTGTCCCGCCTGCGGTCAGCCGGATGTCGGCGAACGCTCCAGTCGTCGTCAGATTGCCGAGAGTGATGTCATTCACCGCAATACCGGTGAATACGCCCGTCACGCCATCGTTGACGATCAGGCTCCTAGCGGCATTGAGATTGGTGTTGCCGCTGCTGTTGAGCGTGCCAATCATAATATCTGCCTGCGTGCTATCGATATCGCTGCTGAATGTCGCAGTTAGGGAACCGATGTCTATGCTGCCCGAATTGACCGTAACGATCCGGCCGTTCACGACATTGCCGCCGACTACGCCATTGGCGATCAGGTCAACATCGATATTGGCCGATGCGGAGTTAAAGATAATGTCTCGCCCCGCATTGGCATCCAGACTGCCGCCAGTGGTTCCAAGAACGCCGAAATTGATGTTGCGGAAAGCGTCGAGATTGATGTTGCCGCCAACCGACATCGTGCCGGTAATCGCCAGATCGCCGGTCAGTGCATTGGCGGTCAGCGCACCGCCGACATCGCCATCCACCAATGTTACGTCTGCGCCCGTTACGCTCGCCGCCATGCCGCTCTGAAGATTATCGGCTTCTGCTGCGCCGCTAGCGGTAACCGTAACCGTGCCATTGGCACCCAGTGTTCCCGCCTTGACCGCGCCGCCATTGACAATCGTGTTGCCAATCGAGGCCGTATTGCCAATTGTTACCAGCCCGCCAGCGTCCAAATTGACGTTGCGCGGCCTGCCGCTGATCAGCGCGACATCGGTCGCAGCGCTGGTACCGGAAATATCCCCCACCGCGACAATATCGACCACGCGCCCTGTAACAGTGTCAAAAATGGCATCCTGTGCGGAGTCGATATCGAAGAATCCCTGCGTATCCCAATTGCCGAGCGTGACATTGCCTGCGGTCGAGGTCAGCAGAGCAAGTCCGGTCGAAACACCATTGCCTATCAAGATCGAGCTGCCGGTAATGGTAGTTGAATCGGTGGAATTGATCTGCACAATATCGGCGAGCCCAGACACGGAAACGCTGATGTCACCGCCCGCGTCGAACAAATCGGAATCAACCGATGCTGCTGAGATAACGATGCTGTTCACCGTATCGATCTGGCCGACATTGACCGCGCCAGTGGTATTTATGTTCACATTGCGCGGCCGGCCGCTAATCAAATTGACATCGGTCGCAGCGCGGGTGCCCGTGACATTGCCATTGGCAATGATCGTCATCGCACGCGCGGTTAGCGTGCCGAAATCAACCGATGTGTCGGAAGTGATGTCGAGGAAATTGTTGGTGTCGAATGCGCCAATATTTACCGGCCCCGCAGTCGCAGTGATCGCCGAAATTCCGCCCACCGCAACACCGCTTCCCAGCAAAACTGTTCCGCCAGTCAGAACCGTCTCATTGCCGCTGTCGCTAGTGCCGATGTCGATAGCACCGGGCACGTTTACCGAAATGATATTACCTGCATCAACCGATGTGGCCGTAAAGTTCGCACCGCTGGCAATGACGCTGTTTACAGCGCTTGCGCTATCGATATCGATCGCGCCGACGGCAGTCAGATTAACGTTGCGCGGAGTACCACTGATAATATTCCGGTCAGCCGCTGCGCTGCCACCAGTGATGGCTCCGCCTGCATCAAGTGTCACCACGAGGCCGGTAAGATTGGTGAAATCAATATCGCCGCTCGCAGTTGCGATCAGCTGGTTTTCGGAATTGATCGTGCCCAGCGAAATCGCGCCGCCCATCGCGTCGAGCGTAATATTCTGGACCGCATCAGCGTTGGCGAGTTTGATATCTGTGGCTAGGAAATCAATCGTCGTTTCGCTGGTTGCGGTGCCAACATCAATCAATCCGCTCGCAGTAACATCTACGGTTTGCCCGTCGAGCGAGAGCGCGTTCACATTCTGCCCTGTCACCACCAGCGCATCGATTGCGTCGACGTTGCCCAGTGCTACATCACCCCCGGCGTTGATCAAAACGCGTTGTAGGCTGATGAAATCGGGTCCGGTCAAAGTAATGTCGCCTGCCGTGACATCTGTCCCTGCATCGACTGTGATGTCGCGTGTGCCGGTGATGTTTTGAACATCGA
>JBATLU010000142.1:0-20000 GCA_049289475.1 Pontixanthobacter sp.
GTCCTGGGCGGCGAACATGTCGCCTTCGCGGTAATCGCTGGTGCCGATTTCGGTGTTGCGGCGGCGCGGGCGCTGCCATGCGACAACCATCGAGCCGTCATCCCGGTTGAAGACCGCGATGTAGAGCGGCTGTTCCATCGACGGATCGTCGATCCGGCCTTGGTAAAAGATTTCGCCGGTCTTGTTCGAGGCGAGCTCGTAGAGCGCGCCAGCGGTCACCCATTCGCGCGAGGCGGACAGAACGACAACGTCGAACTTGGGTGCGCGCGGGTTGTTGCTCATCACGGGGCGCAGGCCGATCGTGAGCGAGAGCGCAATCGTCTTGACCGAGCCGATCAGCTGGCCGGAGGCATTCTTCTTGATTTCACCGATGTTCATGGACTTTCTCCTTGGTTGGAACGTCTGACCGAAGTTCATCTTCGATCATTCATTCCTCCCCCCCTTCCCTCCCGGCCAAAGGCCGGTTGCTGCGCGCTTTTGCGCGCAGGGTTCGGGTCGGGTCGGTCTCAGGAGTAGCTTGGGGTTTCCTCGGGAAAGTGCTCGGGAGGGATCCGCTCGAAGACCATCGCCCTGTGGCGTCCTCCGTCATAGGCGGCCGAGTGAACCGGGCGCTTGTGTCGTTGCAGGCGCTCGAGGAGACGGTTCGCCCGGTTGGCAGCGCGCCAGGCAGCGTTCTCGTTGGCGTAGATTCGATAGAGGCGCGCGAGTGTGCCGGTGTCATAGTACCAGCCACCATCTTCCGGGCCTCCGAGATCGATGTCGATTTCGTAAAAGGCAACGACATATTTCATCGGTCTGGTCCTTTTGATGGGTGAAACGGCAGAGACGACATTGTCGGATAAGGAACGCTGGGGAGCTGGCGCGAGCGCGCTTTGGCGCGTCGGGTGAGTGGGAAATTGTATATGTAATGGCCGGGGTGGCGGATTGGGGTGACAATGCCGGTTGCCGGAAGCGATGCGAGCCATTCGGCGGGTGTTTGGCCGTGCGATGGTGGTTCGGCCCCGAGTGAAACGATGCGGTCGATGGCGGGTCCGTGACCGCGTTCCTGCTTGCGGATTTTGGTCAGCGTCCTGCCCGGAATGACGGTTGCGCCGATCGACCACAGGGTCCTGGGTTTGGATTGGCCGCGATGGGCAGCGCTCGCCGCACAATAGATGTGTCCGATATGGCCTGCATTCGGGTCTGCATAGGATACGACGGCTTCGATCTCGGGGCGTGATCGACGCAGCGTTCTGAAGGCGCGGGACAGAAAATGGGTTTCGGCGTTGCCGGGGACGTCGTCGAGCAGGACGAAGCGCGAGAGCGTTGTTCCGCTGGACGGTTCGATTCCGGAATGGGCGATGATGACGTTGGGCGTCGTTGGCACGGCAAAAATGGCTACGCCGACGAGCGGAGTGTTTGTTGGCGATGTTCTCGGACCGAAGAGGCCGACGCAAAGCTGGCACGCGGGCATTGTGCGCAGATAGTGGTGGCGTTCGATGAATCGGGAGGCCTGGCTTTGGCCGATGGGTTCGACGTGATAGCGGGTGGTGTCGATGAAGCTCGTGCTGGCGACGTAAGTCGAGCGCCGCTCGAACCATCGCATTGAGCGGTTGACGTTCATGGGCGGTATGGGGTGAAGGGTATCAAGCTCCCGTCCTTTCGATGCCGATTGCGGCATCGACGCTCCCCCTCCCCTGTGGCCGGTCGAGCTGGGTGGGCTTCAGGGTCTCTTCGGGGTGAGGTCGTTTTGAGGGGTGCTCGGTGGGTTTATATCGTCGCTAGTTTGTCTTGTTGTTGAGCTGTGAGACGAAGCCGGGAAACCAGTCGTCGTCGCGGTCGCAGCGTTTGGCGAGGTTAGCTGCCTTGGGTGGGCTCGTGAGGACATAATCGCGAACAACATTGATCGCAGGACAGTCCAGCTGGAGGGGCATTTCGTAGTTGCCGGGATAGTCTTCCTCGAATCCGAAGTGCGTTGCGATGATCGCCATGTCGGCGTCCGATAGGCTGTGCATGACAAAATGTTGCTGCCAGCTGTCGTATTTGCAAAGGGCCCAGTATTTCGATTCGGTGTTGGCCGAGTTTTGTTCGTGTTCGATCGGGGTTTTGTAGAAGTGTGCGCAGTCAGTGTAGGGAACCTCGCCCTGTGCGGTGTATCCTTTGCGATCAGCTGCGGTAACGCAAAGGTATATTCCACTATGGGCTTGGAGGGAGAAGCGGTAGCCAGCGTGGATTACTGCGTGAATTTCCTTGTCGGACGGCCGTAGCTTTGATGGTTCCATATTGGTGGTGCCGCTTTCACAGATAGAAATGCAGCGATCTGACCGGGATGGTCAGGCTGTCGTCGCGGATGTCGATATCGATCTGCATGTCGAGTGATCGCTGCACCTCGAGGAGCTGGTAGAGCATCATCGGGTCTCCGTCGCGAACGACTATGGCACCGGACACCGAAAATCCATGCTGCTGGAGAGCGCCGATGGCGTAGTCCTTGAACGGGGTCGGCTTGGCGAAGTAGCGGTCCGTGTCGTGGCCGTTGCATAGGTGCAGTTCCTCGACATCGAGGCGCGGCGCGTTGGGCTCTCCAAAGGCGATTGAACCAGAGAGTGCGAGCGCGAGGCCGTCGGGGCCGGCGTCATAGCACAATTGCCAGGAGCTCACTGAAAGCGTCGCGCGGTATGCGCCGGGGTCGATTGCGGTTGCCGCTTTGGATTTCGTCTCAGCTCGGTTCACAGAAGAGGGACCGTGATGTGTCGACAAAGCGTTATATCGCAATGCTTTATTGCGATTTTTCGATTTTCGATACCGTCGAAAATACCGTCTTGGCATCGGCGTTGGTCCTCGATGGGGACTCAAATCGCTGCGGACGGTCTATTTCGGATCAATCCGCGACACCAAAATTTATTTTGCGGCCCGCCGACGATTTCCCGCATGAGAGCGGTGAAAAACCGAATCAAGCCGCAGCCAATGACGTGACCGTGGAAGGTGCAATCAGCCCCTCCAGTTGTTGCTCAACCGCTCTCTTGCCAGCAACCAGATCAACGCTTGCAATCCGCAGGCGTTCATCGCCTTCCATCATGCCGTAACCTGCATCCAGCGCCGCGCCGCCGAGCCCCCCATGATGTGGATAAAGCAGCATCACCTCCCGGCACTGGTACAGACGAGCATAAGCCATCATCTGGTAGACATCGGACTGCGAAACGCCGCGCTTCTTGTCTTCTGGATTTCGACCGATAAGCTTCCATTTGGTATCGATCACCATCACGACCTGCCCATTCCGCTTGATGAGAATGTCCGGTGTCGTCTGGAAGCGTTCTTTGCCGCCATCACCCTCCTCCATCAGACAATAGCGCAATCCTCCCTGCGAATGGACCGTCAGATCGCTACCCAGCACCGCACGCCGCGCAAGTGCGGCGATGTAGGCCTCGAACAAGTCGTTCATGGCGAACAACAGGGTGATCCCCTGGCCCGCCTTTGCGTCGTGGTTGGTGCGTTGCCATTCACGTTTCAAAAACAGCTTTGCCAGCCCGTAAAGCGTCTCCCAGCGACGATTGGTCCGATCTATCCGCACTTGCGCCCATGGCAGAGCAGTGACCGGAACGTCGCTGACCTCGGCCAGGAGAAATCGCAACTCATCAAGGCGTCGCTGTGTCTCCATTACGCGCGCGTGGCGGCGCAACATGAGCACGCAGGCCTTCATGACACGCAGCAACGGCGTATCCGGCATCAGTGTATCAAAACGGCAGGCCAGTCGGTCCGGTCGGACCGCATTATGTGTAAACTGCCGGATGACATCGAGCCGCCCACGCAACGCGGCGAGATTCTCTTCCTGCGCCATATAGGCGCGGGGAAGGCCGCGCCGGGCCTCAGCCAGAAGGCGATCAGCAAACAGGCGGATCAGTATGTCGAGCAGGGTTTCCTTTTGGCGCGCCATGGCCAAGGCCTGTCCATCGCCGAGTTTGAGACCAAGCGCGACGTCGAGCATGGAAACAAGGCGGGTGCGGATAGTTTCATTATTCTCATCCGACGCAGCATCGATCTTGGGCAGAATCTCAAGGCTGCACCCCGGCGCGGCAATCACGCCGACAACCTGCTGCGCCCATACCTCGGTATAGCGATCTACAAGAATATTGGTCCCGGAACGGTTAGCCAACGGGTGTGATCGAGCGGCCAGCAACAGGGCATTCGCCTGACTGCGGGTAAACGCCCGTTCGGAGGCTGGACCAGTGCCGTTGCACACGCTGATGCGCCCCCATTCATGGACGGTCAGATGCGTCATGGATGGAACCGGGCAACGACGCGATCGGCATGATCGGACAGGTTTGGCGGGAAGGTTGTCAGCCATTCACGCCATGAACAAGCGGCGAAGCGGACCGGTGAACCGGTTACCCCTCGGGCAAACCTGGCGATTTCGGACCGGTGGTCAGCAAATGCCTGGGCTTTAATGGCGCGGCCTTCCGTAGGCTCAGCAAAGAGGTAGAGGAGGACCGGCGACTTTCCCCGTCGCTTTGCTTCGGTCGCCAATCCATAGCCGTGCTTCACCAGTTGCGCCGCATCGAGATGGCGAAAGGCCGCAGGTTCTGCCAGCAAGTGGTCACGCATCGCGCACCACGGCTCCATATCCTCATCCCAATGGTGCGAAGAGTATTTGGGCGACAGTTTTGCCAGCTTGGAATCGCGGAAAGGCTCAAAGCGCTTCGATTCAACGCCGATCAGCTGTGTTGCAGTTTCGACGGCGGCATCAAGCCAAGGGTGGCGACCACCCGCCCATGGGAAACGCATCTGACGCTCAATATCGACGGTCAGCGCGGGCCAATCGAGATCGTCCAGGCACGGAAACGGCGGTAATATGCCCGGACTTTCGAGGAAGGGGCCGAACCCATTGACCGCCAGAGCCGAACTGCTTTCTGGACTGCCAAACTTGCCCGAGGCTAACTCCTGCCCTGCCGCCGCGCCGAGCGCAGCAGCTACCCGCTCGACAGGCACGCCGGGAAGCAAATGGCTGGCCAGTTCGTCGATCATTCTTGGGACTCTGCCGCAACGCCTGCAACCTTGCCGATCAACTGCGCGAATGCATCATGAGGAAAACGATCGCTTCCGTCCGGCTGCTTTTCCAAGCGCACGAACCAGCTCTTGCGATCCTCACCCTCGCCAAGGGGGCACTTCAGGGTAACAGATCCGATGAAGCCGTCACCGAGCACCCCATGGATACGGCTCCAGTCCTCGAAGAAGTATTCCTGCAACAGCGGAATAACCTTGTTGCGCATTGCGGCATGAACCTGTTCGGCTGTCTCGCAACCGATGAAAAAGGCGTGGCCGATGCGGTGTTCCCGGTCGATCAGATATTCGATGCGCTGGTTGATAGTGGTTAGAACGCGCACGAGATCAATCCCTGTCCGTTTACTGGCATCCGCCAGCAGGTCAGGTTCTGGAGCCATCTCCCGAAAATTGAAGCGCCGCCGCAAGGCCGTGTCCAACAACGCGATGGACCGGTCGGCGGTGTTCATAGTGCCGATCACATGGAGGTTGGCGGGCACAGAAAATTGCCGCTTCGAATAGGGCAGAGTCACCGAAAGTGCGTTGTCCATACCCGCCCGTTTGTCGGGTTCTAGCAGCGTGATCAACTCACCGAATACCTTGGACACATTGGCGCGGTTGATTTCATCAATGATGAGCACGAACTGTTTGACAGGACCAGCATCTGGACCATCGCGCCCGCTATCGATCAGCGCTCCGATTGCCTCCAGCTTGAGTTCGGAATCGGTGAATTCATAGATGGTGCGCTGCGAAAACCGCTTACCATAAATCACATCATGGCTAACCCCGTCACGATCAACCCACAACCATTTAACCGCGCGCCGCATTGTATAATCGTCATTTTCGCGCGGAACCTGGTGATACTCTCCGGTAACTTCGCCAATGGCGCGAAACAGCAAATTCCCTTTGCTGACGACGATAATATCGCCGACGCGCGCCCGGACGCGAAGGCGAAATGGGAACTCGATGATACCATTGTTCGGGTGCTGCACCGGCAGTTCTGGATGCCGCTCTGCGTAGCCAGCAATCATCAACTCTTTGGTTGTGAATATAGGTTCTGACCAATCCATGCCGCCATCGTCACCCATATGGACGAAGCCGCCTTCAATGGCCTCATCGAATAGGTAATCGTCTTCGGGATTGGCTACTTCACCCAGTGACATTTTGAAAAAGCGTTTGCCCGCGAAATCATAACCGTCCTTGCGATCACTGCGCAGCGCTTCGGCCCGCTCAGCCATCTTTGTGAAAATGCCTGCTTCGGGGGCGAGCCGGAAACCAGCGGACAGCGGTTCGCCATCCTCGCCATAGGTCGACGGCCTCAATCCCTCGACGAAATCTTCATATCCGTAGTTCTGATGGAACGTGACGAAACCAATGCGCTCCTGCCCCATCAACTCATTGTAGCGCGCCATCAGCGCAGCTCGGCCATCCTTCGTTTCTGGATAGTCTGCCAGGCCGTCGCAAAGCGCGACCGCCTCCAGCGCCGTGCGATAGGTTTTGCCTGTGCCCGGGGGGCCAAAGAGGATGAGGTTTGTTGGTTGATTCATCCTTGCCATTTCGTCTTCCGATTTCGTCGCAGCTCGACTTGCTGGCTGTTGATGTTTTTCTTTTATGTTTTCGGTTCTGAAGCCCAATCTCCGGAGGCTGCCTTCAACTGCACGAGGTGTGAAGCCAACTCCGTTCGCAGTAGTGGAAGGCTGCCGGATGGTTCCGCCTGGCAGAAATTGGAATGCAGTTCCGTAAATCAATTTGAGTGGATAGCCGGCCCCGAACTCTTCCCGAAAAACAAACCAGCTTTGGGCATCCCCAAAAGCTTCGTGTCCGGGCAACTTGCGATAACCGTCCTCGCCTAACTCATCGAAACGGTCCATCGCCGCTAGGACCGCTTCGCGCGTGAGCTCGATCACTCCACCATTTGGCCGCCGCCGACTTTCAATCCCATATCCCAATCGGACAAATTCCGAATGGATAGGGCCGCCCTCCGCATCGCCGAACGTGTCGCGCTGGCCCTTCACGGTGATGTCCGGGTTGCCGGGAATTGAGCTATAAGCAACGAGGAAGATTGCCTTTGCCGGATAACGGACCTCTTCGCCCGGGCGGAACACGACATAGTCGAAGTTCGATGCGAATCCGTGCTTCTGCATGAATGTAGACGGATCTTCATCATATGCATTTAATGTCGCATCGACAGACTCCGAAGTCAGCAATTGATCTTCGTCTTGGTCTTCATCTTCCAACAGATCGTTGCTTTCGCCGTAGTTCGGTTCGCGCCCTTCCAGAAAATAGCCGTACTGCGTAACGGTGGCGAGCAAATTGCCGAGTTGACCAGCGGGATTATGCGCCTGAGGAACCACGGACTTGACTGCGGCAGGGTCAGCGGCCGGATTGTCGCGGAGGTCGACAAGGCGCGAAAGGAGGGTGTCCCACGCGCCCGCCTCAAAGACCCCTTCCAGCGTAGCCTGCGCGAAACCGAGTCCGCCGAGGCCGCGCTCTACGCGGATTGAACGGCGTATGCGGCTGTATTTTGCTTTATCGCTAAGGGGTGTGCCCTTCCAGATCCGCTTGTCCAACCAAGCCCGAAACTCAGCCTCACGCATCTCCGCCCCTTCCGCGTACTGTCAGTTGCCCCACCGTCACGTCATGACAGTCCGAAATATCGATCAAAGAAGGCGGCCAGCTTATCCAGCACCGCCTGCTTCTTTACGGCATGGCCGTTGCCCTTGGAGAATCTGGACACTGGCGGCAGGATTTTCGTGATCGCGATTCCTGTTGAAGGGATCGCGCCATCGCGGAACGCATTGTCGATGAAGCCATGTGTCGCCTCTGCGTTGAGGCCTTCGTCCGCAATTATCCGTTCGAGTTCTTCCGCTTTCCTGGCCGCAACAAACGCTTGCCACTGCGCATCGACCTTCGCTGATGACGAAACGGAATCGACGAACCGCTCAATCAGGTCCTTCTTGTTTCTGAGCGATGGGCTGGAATTGATGGCGCGCTCGATGGTCGCCAGAATTTCCTTGTCGTCGCCGGTTCCCTTCGATGAAAGGTAACGCTCGACCAGCAGCAGGATGTAATCGACGTTGATCTCGACCTGCTTGATCAGTTCGATTTCGAACACAACGTCGTCGTTGATCGCCTCTTTGTCCGCGTCTGATACGCTGCGAAATTCGGCATAAAGGTTGAGATACAGGCTTTGGTAGTCCTGAAACTCGCGCTGGCTCAGGCTTTCGTTGCCTGCAAAATCATCGAACGCGGTCAGAATATTGCGCAAACGCAGGATCGAGCCGAACAGTTTGATAAAGGCTTTTTGCGCAGCTTCCCCAATGATCGGCTGGCCGAGCGGGTATGTGCCAAGCAGTTCGGCGACCCGCTTTTCATACTCCCCATAATATTCCGCATAGGGCTTGAGCAACACGATGCCCTTGGCGTCCTTGTTGCCGAACAAAGCCAGCGCGTCGTTGGTTTCCTTCTCCAGATTGCGGAACGACACAATGTTGCCATAGGTCTTGACCGAATTGAGGATGCGGTTCGTGCGCGAATAGGCCTGGATCAAGCCATGCGCCTTCAGGTTCTTGTCTGCCCACAGGGTGTTGAGCGTCGTGGCGTCGAACCCGGTGAGGAACATGTTGACCACGATCACCATGTCCAGTTCGCGCTTTTTCAGCCGTTGGGACAGGTCTTTGTAATAATTCTGGAATTTGTCTGCCGAGGTGTCGAAGCTGGTGTTGAACAGGGCATTGTAATCCCGGATTGCACCTTCCAGAAAATCGCGCGAACCCTGATCCAGCCCATCAGTCTCAAATTCTTCCTCACCCAGCAGGCCGCCTTCCTCGTCCTCGTTGGCGGCGAAGCTGTAGATCAGGCCGATCTTCAGCCGCTGCGCCTCTGGCAAGGACTGCTGCTGTTTGGCAAATTCCGCGTAATAGCGTTTGGCCGCATCAATCGAAGCCGTGGCCAGCAGCGAGTTGAAACCGGTCAGCCGCTTGCCATCATGCCGGTAGGAACTGCTGCGCTTGGTCTTCTGATCAAAGTGTTCGCGGATATAGCCGACGATCTGGCTGATCCGTTCCGGTGCCAGCAATGCCCGCTCGGTATCGATGGCCGATACCTGCTTGTCCTTGATCCACGTTCCGGCCTTGATCGTGTTGATATAGTCGATCCGGAACGGCAGCACGTTCTTGTCATTGATGGCATCGACGATGGTGTAGGTATGCAGCTTGTCACCAAAAGCTTGCTGTGTCGTGCGCCGCCGGGGATCGCCGCCAGTGCCGGAATTTTCCGCAAAGATCGGCGTGCCGGTAAATCCGAACAGGTGATAGCGTTTGAACACGCGGGTGATCTCGGCGTGCATATCGCCAAACTGGCTACGGTGGCATTCGTCGAAGATTACGACGACATGATCGTTATAGACGTCATGCTTGCGGTTCGCGGCGACAAAGCGCGACAGTTTCTGGATGGTGGTGATGATGATCCGGGCGTTCGGGTCTTCCAACTGCCGTTGCAGCACGGCGGTGGACGTATTGGAATTGGCCGCGCCCTTCTCGAAGCGTTCGTATTCGCGCATGGTCTGGTAATCCAGATCCTTGCGGTCCACCACGAACAGCACCTTGTCGATACCGGGCAGGCTGCGCGCCAGTTGCGCGGCCTTGAAACTGGTCAGCGTCTTGCCGCTGCCGGTCGTGTGCCAGATATAGCCGCCTGCGGCAGGCGTGCCCAATTGCCGTAGATTGGTGGACCCGGCGATCCGCTGCAAAATCTTTTCAGCGGCGACGATCTGATAGGGCCGCATCACCAGCAGCTTGCGGTCCACGTCGAACACGCAATAGCGCGTCAGGATGTTGAGCAGCGTATGCTTGGCAAAGAACGTCTTGGTGAAGCCGGTCAGTTCGGTGATCGGGCGGTTGGCCGCGTCGGCCCACCAGCTCGTGAATGCAAAGCTGTTGGAGCTTTTCTGGCGGCTGCGCTTTCCGCGCTGTTCGGCCAGATGGCCATCGCGCACGGTATTGCTGTAATATTTGGTCAGTGTGCCATTGCTGATGACGAACAGCTGGACATATTCGAACAGGCCTGACCCGGCCCAGAAACTGTCGCGGGCATAGCGGTTGATCTGGTTGAACGCCTCACGGATGTCCACGCCGCGCCGCTTCAGTTCGATGTGGACCATGGGCAGGCCATTCACCAGCACCGTCACGTCATACCGGTTGGCCCGCGCGCCCCCTGAGTCGTTCTTGGCTGCCTCGTACTGGTTCAGCACCTGAAGCGTGTTGTTGTGGATGTTGGTCTTGTCGATCAGGTAGATGTTCTTGGTGGTGCCGTCATCGCGCTTCAGCACCTGCACATGGTCCTGCTGGATGCGGGTCGTTTTCTCGATGATGCCGTCATTCGCGCCCGCGATTGCCGTGGCAAAGAACCGTTCCCACTCCGCGTCTGACAGGGAAACCTTGTTCAGCTTTTCAAGCTGGAAGCGCAGATTGGCGATCAGCTCGGCTTCGGATGTCAGGGGCAGATAGTCGTAGGCCTGCGCCTGCAATTGCCGAATGAACGCGCGTTCCAGCGCATCTTCGGATTGATAGGCGGCGTCCTGGACACTGGCGGCGTCAGGCACGAATTCGGCGACGACGGTGCTTTCTTCCGAAATCGCGATGGTTTCATAGCGGAAAGGTCGCGGCGCTTCGCTCATGCGGCTTCCTTGAAGGTCAGCAGGCGGTCGCGGTAATGTTCATATTGCTGGCGGCGCGCGCGGATTTCTGCCGGAAGTCCGCTGGACAGATCGTTCACCAGCGCATCGAATGTGTCGAGGATGGCGACAATGCGCTCCTGTTCTTCGAGCGGGGGAACGGGAACCTTGATTTGCGACATGACGTTGCTCATCAGCTTGGGGTTGCCCATTCCGCTGCTCACGTATTTCTGCGCCAGTTGGCCCAGCATAAAGAACAGGAACTTTGTGCTCATTTCCTTGTCATTCTTCACACGAAGCAGGCCGCAGACGTTGGTAATGCTGAATTTCTTGTCTCGATGATAAAATACCGAACCGGCATTCGCACCATCAGTTGTCCAAGTGATTGATTCAAAGTCATAGTCAAAGGAGTCGATATAGCCGAAAATCCCGCCGTTCGCAGTCTGCGACGAAAAGACCGGATAAGCGCCCGCATGGTCGCGCAAATAGTCTTTAGACATCACGCGCCCACGATTGATCTGGCAAATCTCACCCAAGGCCATTATCCTTGTTGCTTGCTTGCTTGCTTGCTTGCTTGGCTATCTGTGCGCTCGGCGAAGCTGAGCAGGGTATCGCGATAGTGCTGATACTGCCGACGCCGCGCCTCCAGCTCCGCCTCCAGCTCCGCCTCCAGCTCCGCCTCCAGCTTGGTGAACCTGTCAAGAATCGCAACAATTTCCCGCTGAATTTCGAGGGGCGGGACGGGAATTTTGATCTTAGCCAGACTTTTTGCTGATACGTCTATAACTTTCGTGCCTGTCGCATGTCGCTTTTTCTCGGCAAAGAAATGCGGTGTTTGCAGATAGTAGGAAAGATACTTGGCATCCTGATCATGCTTTAGCACCGTAGCGTGCCCGCCTGTCACAATTTGGTTATCCCCAAGCCATGCAACACCCTTGCAGACGTCTTCAATATTTTCACTGGTGTTCGTAATGATCAGGTCACCAGGATCAACCTTGGCCAGTCGCGCCGCCTTTTCGGCAGGAACGAACGACTTTGTTTCAGTCGTCCAAACGCCGTAGAACGTGTAAATCTGGCCGTAATGGATGCAGCCGACGCCGGTCTCCACAAAGTCGGACTTTGGCATTCCATTGCCGCGAACCAATTCGCCGAATTCACCTATAGCTCTGGACTCCACCCCTTCCGGGCAAAGCTCTGCAATCAGCGCATCAATCCGGCTCATGGCTTGTCCTTCCCGCTGATTTTCTTCTGCACCTTCTTCACGGTTTCCAGATAGGCGGTTTCCACGTCCGAAGGCTGCTCGGCAATCTGGGCACGGTATTTGGCATATTCACCGTCGGCGTGGGCCACCGCCTGTTTATGGCTGACCGTGCCAGCGCCGTGCAGGGCCTTGCCCCCCATCGCCACGATCAGTTGCGACAGATGCGCCAGCCAGTCCTTCATATAGGTGGGTTCATGGTTCAGGGCACGAAACTCGGCGGCATCGAAATAGGCCGACACCAGCGTATTCAGGCGTTTCAGTTCATCGGCATCCAGATAGTTTTTGGCGATGCCCGCTTCGGCCTTGGTCGGCTGCGCGCCACTGAAAGACAGCAAGCCCATGAAAGGTTTGCTGGCATCGGCGCGCTGTTTGATGACTTCCGCCGCCGTCTGTCCATGCGCGGCGTGGTGCAGCTTGTTTTGCACGGTTTTGAAAAACGCGGCGCTGGCTTCGGCACGCGGATCGTAATCGATGCTGGTGGCATAAAGATCGAGCACCTGCCGGTATAAGACCTTCTCGCTGCTGCGGATGTCGCGGATGCGATCCAGCAGCTCTTTCCAATAGCTGCCGCCGCCCAGATTTTTCAGGCGGGCATCATCCATGGTGAAGCCCTTGACTAGATATTCCCGCAGCCGCTCGGTGGCCCAGATGCGAAAGGCCGTGGCGATGCGAGAACGCACCCGATAACCAAGGGAAATGATGAGATCGAGGTTATAAAACGGAAGGGTTCGCGTGACCTCGCGCACGCCTTCGGTGCGAACCTGTCGGAATTCCCGACAGGTTGCCGTCTCGTCCAGTTCGCCTTCGGCGTAGATGTTGGCGATGTGCTCCACGACGTTGGTGCGCGATGTCTGGAACAAATCCGCCAACTGCTGCTGGCTGAGCCACACCGTATCACCATCAAGCCGCACATCGATGGCAGGCGCGTCGTCGCGCTGATACAGAATGATTTCGCCGCCCGGCTGCTCGCTCATGCCGCCACCCCCTCCAGATCGGCAACAATCGCGTCGATCTGTTCCCGCAACACGGCCTGCCGCGCAACGATCGCAGCGATCTTGGTATTCAAGGCGGTGATGTCCACCGCAGTCCGCGTGTCCAGTTGTTCCACATAGGATGAAACGGCGATGTTGTAGCCGTTTTCGGCAATCTCGCTGTTGTCCACCAGTCGCGCGAAATGCGCCACGCTCTCACGCGCGGCAAAGGCGTCCAGAATCTTTTGGCGATGTTCGCCCGCCAGCTTGTTCTTGTTGCCCTGCCGCGTGAATTCGGCGCTGGCATCGATGAACAGGGTCGCATTATCCGCCTTGGATTTTTTCAGCACGACGATGCAGGTGGCGATGGTGGTGCCGAAAAATAGATCGGGCGGAAGCTGGATCACGGCATCGACATAATTGTTGTCGATCAGATATTGCCTGATCTTCTGTTCCGCGCCGCCGCGATAGAGCACGCCGGGAAATTCAACGATGGCCGCCGTGCCGTTCACCGCCAGCCAGTGCAGGATATGCAGGGTGAAGGCGAGATCGGCCTTGCTCTTGGGGGCGAGTACACCCGCCGGGGCAAAGCGCGGATCGTTGATCATCAGCGGATTGGCATCTCCATCCCATTTGATCGAGTAGGGCGGATTGGAGACAATCGCCTCAAACGGTTCGTCATCCCAATGTGCCGGGTCGGTCAGAGTATCGCCGTGCGCAATGTCGAACTTTTCATAATTCACATCGTGCAGAAACATGTTGATCCGGCACAGATTGTAGGTGGTGAGGTTGATTTCCTGGCCGAAAAAGCCCTGACGCACCTTGTCCGGACCTAGAACCTTGCTGAAATTGAGCAGCAAGGAACCCGACCCGCAGGCCGGATCGTACACCTTGTTGATCGCATCCTTGCCGACCACGGTGATCCGGGCCAGCAGTTCCGATACCTCCTGTGGCGTGTAATATTCCCCGCCCGACTTGCCAGCGGTGGAGGCATACATCTGCATCAGATATTCATAGGCATCGCCGAAAAGATCGATGCTCTTGTCCGAAAATCCGCCGCGCGTCAGCGGCAGATCGCCGATGGCATCGAGCAGCTTGACCAGCTTTTCGTTGCGCTTGGCCACGGTCGGGCCAAGTTTGCTGCTGTTGACATCCAGATCGTCAAACAGGCCCTTCAAATCATCTTCGCTATCCGCGCCGTTGGCTGACCCTTCAATCTCGGCGAAGATTTGGGACAGCGTTTCGTTGAGGTTCGCATCATTTCGCGCCCGCGCCCGGACATTGGGGAAAAGGCTGGAGGGCAGGATGTAGAATCCCTTTTCCTTCACGGTTTCAGTCCGGCCAAACTCGGCATCGGCATCGCTCAGGGTGGCATAGTCAAAGTCGGGCGAACCGGCGCGGCGTTCCTGCTCGTTCAGATAGGCGACCAGGTTCTCGGAGATGAACCGGTAGAACAGCATCCCCAAAACATAGGTTTTGAAGTCCCAGCCATCGACGCTGCCACGCAGATCGTTGGCGATGCGCCAGATGGTCTTGTGCAGTTCGGCGCGCTCGGCTTCTCTGAGGTTGCTCACAGGTGCGCGCTTTCAATGCCAGAAGGTGGCTTCGTTCCGCCTGCTTCGATGTCCTTCAAGCGCTCATACTCCTCGACTGCCATCACTACCACAACACCGCGCCCATGCTTTTCGACCAGCACCGGACTTGCGCGCGCCGTGTCGATCATCAAGCCAAAGCCGTTCTTCGCCTCTCGCGCCGACATGGTTTTCATTGCTGGCCTCTGCATTGGAGCATTGCGCCAATTAAGGCGAAATGGCTCTTTTAGGCAATGACCGAATGCCAGATGGCGGCGTTGTCTGGCGAAATTCCGGCGAGCAGTTTGGCATAGGATGTGGAGGGCAAGATAAAAGCAGTGCCAGCACCTGGCCCTTATGTGGTTGGTTGAGTTGAGGAATTTTGTATGGCACCGGGTGGAGGCTGCCATACGATATTGAGCGAAGGCGCGGAAATCTGCGGCGCACACGTATGGCACCCCTGATTTTTGGGCGTTTGTGCTCGATACGGCTCGGTCAACGATAGGCCGAGTGCGATGGGTGCCCGTGTTGGGGCGGTGATGCCATGTCGGCGCTCGGCCTCCGACAGCGCAATCTGTCTTGGGCGGTGCCATACCATTTCAGGGCTGAAATCCGGGAGTATCGACGGGAGCGTATGGCACCGGAAATTCGGTGCCATAAGGAAAAGCTCTAATAACTCATCTGCTTAACAACCGAGTGCTGGCACCTCTTTTATCTCGCCCTCCAAAACATCCCCAATCCTGCTGCCTTACCGATTCCGCCGATGGTGGTCCGCAGCTACCTAAAAGCCGCCCAGCAACGCCAAACTGCGATGGGCACGAAATGCCCTGTTTTGATGAAGTTTGGCCGGGAAGCGGAACACCCGCCGCAAGCCTCTCTAGCTATCCCGCTCCTTCCGGCAGCCTGTTTGTCTGCGCTGGGCTGCGAGGAGTAGCCAAGCGCAGAGGCGGCGATAGAGCGATCCCGTCGCTTCGGGCAGAATGGCGCGCACGAAATCCATCTGACGAAAGCGAAGTTCATGCCCCGCGCCCTGTCCAAAACCGCCACCATGCCGGAAACCCCGCAATTGCCGCTGGAGCCGTTGACTGTGCGTATCCCGGTCGCGGTGCAGCTTACAGGCATTGGCCGGTCGAAGCTCTATGAACTAATCGCGGCGGGCGAGGTCGATGTCGTCAAGATCGGCGCGTCAACACTCATCACCGTCGCCAGTCTGCGCCGCCTTATCCAGAAATCGCGGCGCTAGGCGGCTTGCGGAAGCTGCCTTGCAGGATCTTCGCGCCTGACCGGAGCTGGTCGAGATAGTCGGACCAGCTTTTCATCATGGCCAGCCGTTCTTCCCAATGCTCACCGCGGGCATAAGCCCGGCGCACTTCATCGCTCTCCGCATGGCCAAGCTGCCGCTCGATGGCATCAGGGTTCCAATGGCCCTGCTCGTTCAGCAACGTGCTGGCCATCGCGCGGAAGCCGTGCGCGGTCATCGTCTTGCTGTCGAACCCCATGCGGCGCAGGGCGAGGTTGATCGTGTTTTCGCACATGGGGCGGTCCCGCTTGCCTTGGGCCGGGAAGAGGTAGCGGCGGTTGCCGCTGATCTCGCGCAGTTCCTCCAGGATGGCGAGCACCTGCCGGGTCAGCGGCACGCGGTGGGCGACGCGCATCTTGGTTTTCTCGGCAGGGATGGTCCAGACGTTCTTGGTCAGGTCAAATTCGGTCCATTCGGCGTGCCTGAGTTCGCCAGGACGCACGAAGACGTGAGGGGCTAGGCGAAGGGCCGCATGGGTGACCGGATAACCTGAATAGGCGTCTATCGCCCGAAGCAGCACACCTGCCTCCATCGGGGAGGTAATGGCCGCGCGATGCGTGACTTTGGGAACGGTGATAGCTCCGCGCAGGTCTGCCGAAATGTCGCGGTCGGCGCGCCCGGTGGCGATGGCATAGCGGAATACCTGTCCGCAGGTGCTGCGCAGCCGTCGCGCTGTCTCATAGTGGCCGCGCTTTTCAACTGCCCGCAAGACCGCCAGCAACTCGGGCGCTTTGATCTCACCAATCTTGCGCGCGCCGATTATGGGGTGGGCGAACTCCAGCAGCCATTTCAACTTGCCGAGCGTAACTTCGGCTCGGCCTTCGCGGCGGGCCTTGTCTAGCCATTCCTCGGCAACGGCCTGAAAGCTGTTCACGTTGGCCAGCGGCCCGGTAATCTTGTCGATCTTGCGCTTGGCCGACGGGTTCATGCCATCGGCAATCTGCTTCTTGATTTCCAGCCGCTTGGCCCGCGCCTCAGCCAGCGAAACGGTGGGATAGACCCCAAGGGCTGCGGTAGCCCGCTTTTCCCCGAAACGATAATCGACCCGCCAGCATCGCTGACCTGCCTTTGTGACCAGCAGGTATAGCCCGCCCCCATCGGAAAGCTTGTAGGGCTTGTCGCGTGCAACGGCTTTTCGGACGGCCAGATCGGTAAGCATGACGCGACCTTTTCGTCGGTTTCGATACCGTCAAAAATACCGTCGGATACCGTCAATTGCAACGAATTTGACCGGATGCGGGTGGACGCGCCAACCGCCAAAAACCTTTGATTTTGGGGACTTCTCCGGACATTTATGGACATGTCCGGAGGAAGCGATGGTGCCCAGATCTTCCCCTTGTTCGATATAGTCGATCAACTGGCGTGTGGTGTCATCGCGGCGTGCGCGTTTGAGGCGGTCGGCGAGCATGGCGTGATAGTTGTGCTTGCTGAGTGGCTTGCGCCGCCAGAGCCGCATTCCCAGAAAGCGCGTCCGGTGAAGGTGGCGTTTGGCCGGGTGCCAATAGGCGTGGGCGAAGTCGCCAATCTCCGGTGAAGGGTTGTTGGCTCGCCATTGCTCGATCGGTGATGTCGCCGCTCCGGCGTGTCTTCGAAGCAGTGAAGCTGTCGCTTGCGCGGCGGCGAGCGCGATTGCGGCTATACAGACTGGGAGCAGTAGCGGCTCCCAGAATATCGCGATCGTCGCCGCGGGTATGGTTGCCAGCCACAGGGTTGCGAGGCTGTCGGAAATCAGGTGGGATATCGTTTGGCGGTTGAGCGCTGCGAGGATCGCGGTGTCGAGTAGCGCTTCGCCTTTGCTCCGGTCTTCTGGGCAGAGGTGTTCGGCGAGCTGGTGGTAGGGCGTCCGGACGTCCGGAGGCCGTGGGAGCGGTTCATAGTCAACATCGTCGTAGAGATAGCCTTCATAGTCCGCGATGTTGTAGCGCTGTGCGAAGTCGTAGGGCCCGAGGTCGATGAGATCGGTGTAGACCTCTATGATTGCATGCGGATCGAGCGTAACATAGGGTTCGTTGCGCATGACGATCGCGGGGTAGAGATGGGCGAGGACGGTTATCGTTCGTGCCTGGTCGGCGGGGTTTTCGTCTGGAAAATTGGCGGCGCAGTGGCGGTCGAGAATGTCTGCGACATAGTGGGGGAAAGTCGCGCGAGCGGTGTTGCGGGCGGTTCGGCTTCGCGGGTGCCGCATCAATTTGGTATAGGAGCGCATGAAGCGGTCAGGCAATGTCCCCGGCGCCGGCAGATACGGCTCGTCGGGCGATCTATTCTCGCCGTTGCTGGTTTTTCTCATGTCATCACGAGGGCGGTACATAGGTGCCTCTCCTGACTTGTTGCGACTGGGGCGTAAAATCGTTTTTGCTTACTTGAAGTGCATTTGTTCTTAATCACGTGCGCTCGTCAAGTCTATGATTTATGTGTGTTCTATCTTGGGTCAATCGTTTGCGCTCCCACGCGGTTGACGCAGAGTAACTCGGCGCGGACAGTCTCGAGGATGCGGCCAAGGCGATTGCCCCCGGTAAAGCGCTCGCCGCTGCGGACAATGCCCCACACGCGGTCGTTCCAGCGCGTGGTGTCTTCGAACAACGGGGCGTCGCCAGTGTCGAGCAGCTGGCGGGCGAGGTCGTGATGGCCGAACTTGCGGCGAACGAGGATCAGCATGAACGCGGTCTTGGCTTCCTCCCAATCGGGCCTAAGCTCAATGCGGCGTCCGATCGCCTTGGCTTCAGCCGGAGTGCCGGCGGCGCGGATGCGGTCGCGGTCTGCTTCGCGCCTCGCTTTCGCGGCCTGGTAGGCATGTTCGACCGAGCGGTAGTCGGCTCGATAGAGCGAAACGCGCGCGTACCAGAAGTTGGAAAGGAAGCGATGCGCGTCGAAAAAGCCCGCGATCGCGCCGGGCGGGATGCGGCCTTCGGGGCAGGCGCGCGCGTCGGCATCGATGCGCCGTGCGATCGGTTCGAGCAGGTGCGCTGGCTGGTTTTCCGGGGTGAGGAGTGTCGGCATGGCGGGGTCTTTCGGGAGGGCGGTTGCAAAGGCTGGTGGGAGCATGACGTTGGCCGGAGCGGCGGCGAACAGCGGCGCGATTTCGGAGGGGGCGTAACCAGCGAGACCGCATCCGATCGGGGTCAGTTCGAACGCCAGTTCTGGATGAGCGCGGGCATAGGCGAGGAAACCGGACGCGTATCGGGCGATGGCATCGAGCGGCAGCGTTTTGAGGGCGTGATCCTTGGTCGGGATAGCGTAGGCCTGGCCTTGTGGTCCGATGCCGCATCCGTAAATCGCGCCGCGTGCCTGGCGGGCATAGAGGGCTGCGCCTTTTCCGTGGCGACCGGCAAGGTTTGAGCCGAAAACAAATATCGGGGGCTGCATGGGATTCTCCGGGCGAAGCTAGTTGTCCTCATAGCCTTACCCCCTCCCCTCCGCTGATATCGGTTGTCGGGCATCGGGCAACTATTGAGTGATGCTCAATGGTTGGTGCCCGGTCAGGCGAGTGCGAGCTGCTCGCAGACATGGGCGAGGTGCGCGGGTTGCTGCAGGTTGATGATTGGGACGCCGTATTGTTCGGCGATGCGCAGAGCCTGGCCGGTGCCGCCGCTGGCTTCGCCGTCGGGCGTCCAGCAGATGACGAACCGCGACGGGGTGTTGAGACCTGGGCCGAGGATCTGGAAGACGTTGCGCGTATGGAGCGCTTGGACGAAGGGCTTGAGGCGGTTCCATACTGGATGGTGCCTCGCGGCAATGGTCTGGGCGGCACGCCATAGGGTGGGATCGATCGCGCCGGGGTGGAAGCTGCTGTTCGATCCGCGCCAGTGCGGCGCTGGCAGGTATATTTCGGAGGTCTGGCCTGCCCCGCCCTGGATCGCCCCGTCCTCGAATGCGCTGTCGGCGCCCTCGGCGTGGCCCGAGCGCAGCGTGTAAGCTTTTTGCGCGAGCGCGGCTGCGGCCGATTCCATGATTGAAAGAATGGCGCCGGGTGTCGCCCGGGCTCCGATGCCTGTGTAGTGCTTCACGGTCGCTCTCCGGTTGGGGTTTGTCTCGCCAGGTTCACCCCCCTCTCCTCCCGCTGTTCAAGCGTCGTTTGCGATGGAAGCGTAGGCGTTGCGCAGGTTGGTGTGGAGGATTCCATTTTCCGGTGGCCAGAAGGTGCCCGTAGTGTCGGGGCGGGTGATGGACAGAGCGGCGGCGATGCAATTGGACGCGGGGCGTAATTTGGGCC
>JBATLU010000143.1:0-6265 GCA_049289475.1 Pontixanthobacter sp.
GTGGTGGTCCAGACGGCTGGTTTCACCAGTTTCGCGCAGGCAGTAGTCGCATTGGACCTACCGCCGCTGCTGTCGATGTTTACTGCGATCAGTGTCGTTTCAGGAATCACCGGCTCTGCATCTGGCGGCTTGCAAATATTCATGGCGACACTGGCCGATACCTATGTTGCAATGGGTATCGATCCTGGTGAGTTTCACCGTCTGCTGGTCATGGCCAGTGGAGGACTGGATTCGTTGCCCCATAGCGGCGCGGTTATAGCGATGCTCACCGTCACCGGCCTGACGCATAAACAGGCCTACAAGGATGTCGCCGTCGTGACTGTGATCATCCCAATTATCGCAACGCTATTTTGTATTGGTTTGGCAATGATCTTCTAACGCAGAATGACCCCCCAATCACCAGCGATACAACGAGAGCCTAGACAAAATGCGCCCCGACCAATGCCTGCTTCGGCACGGCTCAAGCCGTCGCCAAACAGCGCGACCATCAAAACTGCTTGTGATACTGGCGTAATTATACCACGTTATATTTACGCCAGTGAGTTGTGCCAAATGCTCTGACAACGGACAAAGTGATCTGACCAGAGGGCTATGTCTGTCATGCCACGATTATCTTGAGGGAGGGATGTCGATGCAAAAACGCCATCAATTGGTGCTCATGGCATTCATGGCCATTTTCATCTGCTATATGGACCGGGTCGCAATTTCGGTAGCGATCATCCCGATGGTCGAGACCTATGGCTGGGATATGTCCACACAGGGGCTCGTTCTCTCCAGCTTCTTTGTCGGCTATTTGCTCACGCAAATTGTCGGGGGCCGTCTGGCTGATCGTTACGGCGGCAAGGTTGTCTTGGGTTTTGGCGTCTTCATCTGGTCATTGTTCACATTGGTTGCGCCGCCAGCCGCAGCGCTCGGCATCACGGTACTGATCATCGCCCGCATATTGATGGGCATGGGTGAAGCGGTTACTTTTCCTGCGATTTATGCGCTCTATGCACGTTGGATACCGGTTAGGGAGCGATCCCGGTCCGCCGGATTTTCCAATAGCGGCATTCCACTGGGCACTGTTTTCGCATTGCTGGCAACACCGGTCATTGTCGCAAACTGGGGCTGGGAATGGGTGTTCTATCTATTCGGTGCTGCCGGCTTTGTGTGGTGTGCACTCTGGTATTTTGCGATCGCCGCCAGTCCGCGCAAGCAGCCGGGCATCAGCCAAGCAGAACTGGCTCTTATTGCAGCGGACACGATTGCCGATGAACCGGATTCAAAGCCGCCTTGGGGCAAGCTATTCACCAATATGTCAGTCTGGGCGATCATCGTCGCGCATTTCTGCAACAACTGGTGGTTCTATGTGTTGCTGGCATGGCTGCCGACTTTCGTGACCAAAGGCCTCGGCGTTGACTATGCATCGGTCGGCCTGTTTGCAATGATGCCGCATATCGCACTCTTCCTGTTCATCAACATTTCCGGAGTGGTCGCCGACAAGCTAATCGGCGGTGGCATGACCATCACACGGGTCCGAAAACTGATGATGATCATCGGCTTCGGCAGCAGCATCACCGCGTTGTTGATCGTTGGCCAAGCGACCAGCGCAGTGGCGGCCATAGCCATTATGACCGCTGGCAGTGCCTTAGGGGCCTTTGCCGTCAGCGGTTTCTTCGTCAATCACATGGATATTGCGCCCGAACATGCAGGCACGCTGATGGGGATCACCAATACCGCTGGAACGATTCCCGGCATCGTCGGCGTATTGGTCAGTGGCTGGATATTGGAAACAACGGGATCATGGGCTTTGGTGTTTCAGGTCGCGGCGACCGTGGCTGCGTTCGGCTTAATCTTCTATCTCATCTTTGGCAGCGGCGAACGGCAATTTGAAAAGGTGACCATCCAATGAGAAGCGCGTGGATTTGGCGACACCTTGATATTGTTCGGGTGACCACCCGTGGAGGTTAGCGAGCTTCCAGCGGGACGCTCGGCGTCAGCAAGCGCGATCCATTCAAAAAAGCGGCATGCCATCACGAACCGAAACCAGGCATGCCTCTGTAACACCGTATCGGAGAAACAGGCCGCATGAGCGAATTTGACACGAGCCGGGTGGCGCAGGCCATTAAGACAGGCACGCCCCTGCCTGCTATGCCCTCCGGGCTTTCGCTTGACGATGCTTATGCGCTCCAGTTACAGACCACGGCATTGATCAATGGCTCGCAGCCAGTCGGCTGGAAAGCGGGTGTTACCAATTCGGAGATGCAAGCGGCATTCGGATTATCAGAACCACTTATCGGCTCGCTCTATCGAGAGGGGCAACTGCGTTCTCCCGCCTCATTGGAATTGACCGAAGATCACCTGATCGAATGCGAAGTGTGTGTCGTCGTAGGCCCGGATTGGCGGCCAAAATATATCGCACCAGCAATCGAGTTCGTACGGCTGACTTTTGCGCTGCCATCGGATCTCACTCCAGCCAATGTTGTCGCGGCCAATGTTGGAGCAGACCGCTTTCTGCTTGGCGACTTACAGGATTTCGGGGCGATCGCGGATGTGCCAGTCACCATGATGAAAGATGGTGAGATACTTCTCGATCTCTCATCCGGCATTGATCGTGTGACTATCGAACAACGCCTTGAGTGGATGCGCAAAGCAGGCAGCCTCCGCCGCCTCGTCAGAAGCGAGGTAGAAGATCATTTGCTGCTCCTGGGCACCATGGGCCAGACGATCAAAGCCGCACCGGGAAGATATCGAGCTGCTTTCGGTTCAATCGGGACCGTAGAGTTCGAGATTCTTCAAAGGTGATCAACTCGCGCCTGTGTTGCGAATAGAAATTGGGTTGGGAGTATTCTAGAATGAAATCATTCAGCAATCGCTTTTGGGCATGTCTGGCTGTAATTCCTGCGCTTGTTCTGACTGCTTGCACAACTGGCTCGGTTGCACCGGCTGCGTCCGCATCTGACGCTGGCGAACCGGCGCTGATTTACGTAGGCGGCACTATCCTTACGATGGAAGGTGATACGCCTGAATATGCGCAGGCCCTGGTGGTCCAGGGAGGTGAAATTGCCTTTGTGGGAGAGCGCAAGGCGGCACTTTCACGCTATCCTAGCTCGACGGTGGAGGACTTGAACGGCCACACACTGGTCCCGGGCTTTCTGGATGGCCACGGGCATATCTCCATTTCCGGTTTCCTGTCGCTCATGGCCAACCTCTACCCGCCACCTGACGGACCAGGGCAGGATCATGATGCGCTCGTCGCATCGCTCAAATCTTGGACCGAAAGCGAAGATGGCAAGCTGGTAGTGGGCCAATATGGCTGGATCATCGGCAATGGCTATGACGATTCCCAGCTGGCGGAGCAGGATCATCCAACCGCCGAAGTGCTGGACCGCGTTTCCACTGAGCTACCTGTCATGGTCATTCACCAGTCGGGCCATTTGGCATCGATCAACAACAAAGCGATTGAACTGCTTGGGTACAGCAGTGCTACGCCTGATCCCGATGGCGGTGTCTTCCGGCGCAAGGCCGATGGATCGCCGAATGGGGTGCTGGAAGAAAGTGCCTTTGTCGGCGTTGTTTTCAATGTCATCAGCAAGACCGATGCCGCCATGCAAGCGACCAGCCTGGCCAAGGCGCAAGAACAATATGCCAAATGGGGCTATACCACGGCGCAAGATGGGCGTACATTTCCCAGCGACAGCGCCGCACTGGAGCGCGCGGCGAAGAACGGCGCGCTGTATCTCGATGTCGTGTCCTATCCCGATATCCAGTTCGGTGTCGCGGCGATGGAATCGGGATATTACAAGCCTGAGCCCATCTACAACGGGCACTATCGGATCGGCGGGGCAAAGCTGTCGCTCGATGGCTCTCCGCAGGGCAAGACTGCATGGCTGAGCAAGCCCTATTTCCTGCCGCCGCATGGACAGGGCCCTGATTATTCCGGCTATGCCGCCATGCCGGACGAACAGGCCAACGCTTTGGTGGAAAAGGCCTTTGCCAATGGCTGGCAATTGCTGGTGCACGCGAACGGGGATGCAGCGATTGACCAGATGCTGGCAGCCGTGGCCGCAGCGCATGCCCTGCACCCTCGGCCGGATCACCGCACCGTGCTGATCCACGGGCAAGCCCTGCGTAAAGACCAGATCGCCGGACTTGCCAGCAATGGAATACTGCCATCGCTGTTCCCCATGCACACTTATTACTGGGGGGACTGGCATCGCGATTCCGTGCTCGGCAACGATCGGGCGCAGTATATCTCGCCAACGCGCGATGTACTGGAGGCCGGGCTAACCTTGACCTCGCACCATGACGCGCCGGTCACCTTTCCCAATTCCATGCGCGTACTTGATGCGACGGTAAACAGGACAACTAGAACGGGTAAAGTGTTGGGCGCGGATCAGCGCCTGACCCCTTATGAAGGTCTCAAGGCGCTGACTATCTGGGCCGCTGTGCAATATTATGAGGAAGATCGCAAAGGCACGCTGACGCCGGGCAAGCTCGCTGATCTGGTGATACTGGACCAGAACCCCCTCACCGTCGAGCCGTCAAAGATTCACACCATCCGCGTGGTCAAGACGATCAAGGATGGCGAGCCGGTCTGGTCGGCACCTGCGCCCAAGAAGGCGCAACCATGAAGTATCGCCGACTGCTTGCAAGCACAGAAAAAGGAAAGCAGTCAGTCTGTTTGCGGCCCATGCCTAGGGCAGTGTGATACCTGGATGTTGCAGAAATTCGCCTCAGACCACGCCAACGTCCACAATCATTTCAACCGTGAACGCCGCCTCACCGATAGACAGACCTACAAAACGCGCCGCTCTGGCTAAATGGCAAAACTTGATGGCCTGAACTCAATCTGGGCATGGGTCGGCGGCGCGGGTCAGAGAGAGGTTCCGATTGGCCTCGCAGCTCAAGGATCGGGCCTCTGAATGTAATTGTCCCTGAAGCCCGCGATAAGGCCCGCAAAATTCTCAGCCTAGGACAAAGCGAGACGATCCGATCTGGCACGGGATGGGCGTTTCCGGGAATTGAAAAGACAAGCAGAGACAACAACATAGAGTCCTCAACGAGGACTCTATGTTGGCGGGATTTTCTCTTGATATTTCAATATGTTAAGACGATGGTGCCCAGAAGAGGCATCGCACTAACGACGTAACATGTTGAATTTATTTGCCGAATTTCGCTGACCTTCTAGAAAGGCCCGCAATAGGGTCCGCAGTATCATCTATCAATCTGATTTTACTGTATTTATCTCGAATATCGCATGAACGAACTGTGCTGCTAGATCAATCAAGCAATAGCAGCTAAGCGCCCCAATCCCGGTCATTCCACTATACTGGGCATGCCCACGAAAGCGGACTTCGAAATTGTCATCGCCGAGTGGCTGAATTGTCGGAAGATTCGGAACGGCGAGTTTTGGATGCGCGGAGAAAGATTGCGAGCCGGAGAGTTAGTTTATCCCAATTTACCGCGAGAGAACTCAGACGCTTCAGACCCTGACTGCAATTGAAAATTGGGCTCATTTCCAACTTCCGCTTTGCGCCCCAATATCGGCCGTTCTATCCCATGCGACAATGGAAAATATGGCTCGATCCGGCGCATCTGCACCTTCGACAACCAGATCAGATCACTCATGACAACGCCTCCTCAGCGTTGCCATCGAATTAGATTATCGCTCAGATGGGAACCCCTTTAATGGGTCCTGAGCCTAGATGACATCAAGCTTTGAAAAGTTCTTAGCACATGAATTGAGCATCTTTCGAACTCCATCGGCGTCACCGGCTTGCAAATTTTCCGGCAGTGGGTGCATTTTTTCCGCAGGCGGAAAACTGCCATACCCTGCCAACAGGCAATGCCAACTCGTCTGCGAATAGGCTGGGGCGGGATATGTCTTGGCATTTGCCGCCCCCATATCCTCATGGGTGAACCACGCGGTCATCATTGCTTTCAGATTGTCTGATAAATTTTGGTTTGCCGCATTTGCGCGCCAATATTCGGTGTCGGTGCGTTGGTTCAACCGGTAGTGACCGACAATATAGTCTCGAATGCCCTCGTAACGCTGCGCCGATACCTGATTGAACGCGTCACGGTTCTGCGCGGTAAAGTCGCCCGTTTCATAAGCACGAGCGAATTCGAGCGCAGTAGCGATCACAATGTGCAATGCAGTCGCTTCGAGCGGTTCGATAAAGCCTTGTGATAAGCCGGTGGCAAGGCAATTGCCTGTCCAGCTTTTCTCCAGACGGCCAACTTTCATCTTCAAGAACTGCACTTGGGTTTGTGCATCCTC
>JBATLU010000144.1:0-6458 GCA_049289475.1 Pontixanthobacter sp.
CGGCAGTTCCGGTCGAGGTTGCCTTGGGCATCGGCTTGTCACGCTTGATAATGGTAGTGGGGGCAGAGACCGGCTTGGGAGTGGCCTTCTTGCCTTGGTCCCCCTGCGCACCCTCGTCAGGCACAGGTTCGTTCTTCGGCGGAATTTCCTCCTCCGGAGTGATCACGGTCACGCTGAAGGCCTCGACCACAGTCCGCTCGACCGTTTGCGTCATATCGGGAGCGAAGGCTTTCGCCAGACCATAAAGCGCGAGGATGTGGAGCAGGACGATCAGAATAATCGTGCTGATCCGCGGCTTGCTGCGTATCGCGGAATAACGGGTCTCTTTGCTCATCGCGCCAATCTAGCGCGGCACAAACGGAACGCCAAACGGGTAATTTTCGTAGTAAGTCTCCATACAAAAACGGCGGCCCCTCGAAGGGACCGCCGCCTGTGTAATTAAAGTGAAAAATTCGGCTTAGAATTCGTAGCTAACACCAAGCTGGATCTTCCACAGCGAGCTGCTCGACTGAACAACTGGATCGCCGAAATTGAGAGCCTGCGAGTAGATGTAGCGACCGGACGAATCGATCCCGTTATTGCGAACAGGCGCTTCAGTGTAGCGATACCGTTTGAACACGTTGCGGTTGCTATCCAGCATGTTCAGGAAGTTGTCGACATCGGCAAACAGCTTGATCTTGTCGCTCTTCAACCCGAACGCGCTGAGCGGACCGGGCAGTTCCTGACTAAACCGTAGGTCCAGATCGTAGAACCAAGGATTTGTGCAGCTGTTACGTGGCAGAGTCTGGCCGCGATATTTGCTGACGCATTCGTTGGCATTGATGAAGCTATCCAGCGAAGCCAGAGCCGCAGCATTGCTCGACGGGGAGACATTGCCATCCGTCAGTCCGGTTGGGACATAGAGCAGCGAGTTGAAGTCGCCGCTGGCACTATCGTTAAGAACCGAAGATGGCTGGTTGTCCCACACAACGCTGTACGGACGGCCCGAACGGGCAACGAAGATGAAGCCGAAGCTCGTATCATTGTCTCCGAAGAACTGCTCACGGACATTCAGACCCATGGTAAAGTTATGCTTGGTCTGGAATTCTGCCGTTGCCACATCAACGCTCTGACGATCCGCAGCAGCGACAATGTCGAAGCTGGAAGTCGCGGTCGAGCTGCTCGAGTAACGATTGTTTTCAGCGTCGGTGTAGGCATAGCCAAGGTTGAAGTTGATCCGGCCACCATCTGTGAAGATGCCGTGGCTCCAGTTCTTCGAAACAATTGCCGAAACAATCTTGCTTTCAAAGCTCTTGCCATTGGTCAACTGGATTTCATCGTCGCGGCTGGTGCTGAAACAGGCCGAAGTCACGCCGGTGTATGTTGGCGGCGAACCACCCTGGTTCTGCAGAATGGCGCTACAGCCATTTGCTGTCGGATCGATGGCACGATAAATCGGGCGACCGTCCACAGTATAGCCGTTCAGCCCAAGCCGCGTATCAACGACCTGCGAGAGATCGACGAAATCAACCGGGTTAACGAACTTGCTGTAGATGAAGTCGAGATTCAGGTTCCAGTCGCTGAAGAACCCGCTTTCAGTACCGAAATTGGTCGAAAGACCAAGGTTGGCACGCCACACTGTCGGCGATTTGAAGTCAGGATCGGTCGATTGGGTATCGGCCAAGCCAAGGTTCGACTGCACAGCGCCATTGGCGACAACGCATTGCGGAATTCCAGTGAACGTGCCGCTCGGGGTTACATCCACACGCGGTCCGCTGGTTGGCGCGCAACCAGTTACTCCGGTCTGACCAAAGCCCACAGCAAATCCATTGTTCGAAAACGCGTTGGAGAAATACACCGCCGGGTCGCCGCCGGTGAACCTGCCTACGCCGCCCTTGATCTGGGTGTTGCTAAAGAAGCCCGAATTGTCGACTTCATATGTGAAGCCAAGGCGCGGTAAGAGAACTGGATCAATCTTGCCGAAGCTGTTGGCATTGGTGAAGCCATAGCGATCAAAGAAGTTTTGGTTGGCGTCGGGCGCATCACCAGAAAGCCATTCAGTCCGCAAACCGGCAATGATGTTCAGTTGATCGGTGGCCTGCCATGCGTCTTGCGCATAGAATGACCAAGTTGTGCGGTTCCATCGTGCCGCAGCATCATTGATATCGCCGCTACCGGTGAAGTTGCCGTATGCACCGGCAGCCTGACCTGCGTTGATTTGCGAGCCATTTGCAAAAGTGTTGTTGCCGCCGGAAATAATACCGTTGGCAAAATCGGTCAGATTGTTGAATGTCAGTGTGCCGGTTGCGTTTTGCGCAAACAGGTTGAAGACCTTGAGGTCGTTATATTCGCCGCCGATAGTAATCGTATGATTGCCTGCATTCAAACGACCAAGAGCTTTGAACTGGGTAACCGTCGTCTTCAAATCATTGGCACCGCGCGAGAAGCCCGGTCCAGATACGATCGAACCTTCATTGCCATTGTTGCTAACGCCAACAACAATACGCGGTATCGGATTGCCCGTTTGCGCTTCACCGCCGCCAACTGGCCCTTGAACGTCTTGAACTGTCGCCCGCGATGCGCGGATTTCAGTCGAAAAATTATCCGACCAATCAGAGTATAGACGCAGCGAGTAATAATCGCTGACCGTGCCTTCATCTTCAAAAGAATTCAGGCCAGTGAACACGCGGTTCTGGCGGCTGAAATCGTCCGATTCGATGTTGGTTTCTTCGAGACGCTGATATGTTGCCTCAAGCCGTTGATCTTCGGTGATGAAAGCGTCGATACGGCCGAAATAGCGCGTGCTGCTCTCCGCCAAATCGCGCGCAAGGCCTCCGCTATCATAGCCATATACGCTGCTCAACGTTTGCGAAAACTGGTCGAACTGCGCTTTGGTCACGAAATCCAGTTCCACCGGATAACCTTCACCGGCAGGACCTTCTTCCTGGGCATCAGCCAGATCGGTTTGCTCGTAAGCGGCAAAGAAGAACAATCGATCAGGAACAATCGGACCGCTCAGTGTCGCACCCCAACGTTTTTCTTTATAAGGCTGGCCAGCAAAATTCTGGCCGCCAGCGCGGTCGCCCTGCAAGCTGTCGCTGGCATAAGTATAGAACGCCGAGCCATGGAACTCATTGCTGCCCGATTTTGTGACTACGTTGATAGCGCAACCCGTAAACTGGCCGTACTGAACATCGAACGGTGCGAATTCGACCGACGTTTCGCGCACTGCATCGTAAGGGAGCGGCAGCGAGTTGCGGCTGGCGAATGGTGTGCCGTTCAAACCAAACAGATCGGATTGAGCGATACCGTCAACAGTAAAGGCGTTGGTCCGATCGTTACCGCCAAGGCAGGAAACGCGGTCCACTTCATCTGAGCGGTCAAGGCTAACGCGCGGATCAATGCGGATGATGTCGCGAACATCGCGGCTGATCGAAGGGAAGGCTTCGATTGTTTCAGTGCCAAACGATTGGCCAGGACCGATCGCGCGCTGGGTCAATTGAACCCGGGCCCCGGAAACCACGATCATATTATCTTCGCCGCCAGCCGAGCCGGTTAGCGAGAAAGTTAGCTGTGAGTTACCCTGCAAGTTGATGAAAACGCCTTCAACGGTCTGCCCTTCGTAACCGGCAACGCTTGCGGTTACTGTGTAGGGGCCGCCAGTAATCAGGCTATCGACACGAAACTGACCATCCGAACCTGAAGTAAGACTGCGCGTCTGGCCCGTGCGCGTGTCGGTAACCAGAACGGTTGCGCCCACAATCGGCGAACCATCGGCGTCAGTGACACGGCCTTCGACGCCTGAAGTGATCTGCTGCGCCTGTACAGGCGCGGCAAACATGGCGGTTGCGGAAAGGCTGACAACACTGGCAGCCAAAAGATATTTGATTTTCATGAACATCAATCCTTGCGTGACGAACGGGGTAGTTTGGAATGCGATTAGCGCCCGTTAGGTGCGATAGGTGACGTGCAAAAGGTGTTTTTGTGACCAAATAATGACGCTGTGGATGAAACTTATTCACAGCCCGTCGCGAAGCCAAAAAATGGCGGAATTCTGCGGGAAATTGCATGTTGCTGCAATGCAACACGAATCAGAAATCTGATTCCAGATGAAACCAGTCAGCAATTCCGGCCGACTCGCTATGCGTTTCAGGCGAGATTTATCTCGCGGAGTCGCTGCAACAGGAACTCGTGGCTCGAAATCGGTTCTGGCGCATTTCCGTCCACGCAGGATGGCAGGGTTTCGATCACATAGTCGGGTCGGAAATGCAGGAAGAACGGCATTGAATAGCGCGCACGGTAGGCAGCATCGCCTTTCGGGTTGATCACGCGGTGCGTTGTCGAGCGCAGGCGGCCATTGGTCAGCCGGTCGAGCATATCGCCGATATTGACCACCAATGCGCCCTCCGGCGGATCAATCGCCAGCCACTCGCCATCGGTCTTGAGCAGTTCCAACCCTGCTTCTTCCGCGCCCAGCAGCAGGGTGATGGTGTTGATATCGCCATGCGCCGCAGCACGAATCGCGCCTTCGGCCTCGGCACCCTCGATTGGCGGATAGCGCAGGAGGCGCATCACCGAGTTGCCATCGGTCACCGTGGGGGTGAAAAATTCCTCGGCAAGACCAAGGTGCAAGGCGATGGCGCGCAGCACTTTGAGACCGGCGGTATCGAACGCGGCGTAGAGCTCTTCAAACGTTTCGCGGAAGCCATCGATTTCGGCGGGCCAGATATTGGGCGCCATATATTCGGACAACGGATGGCCTTCGGGCAAATCGCGCCCGACATGCCAGAATTCCTTCAGATCATGGACCTGCGCGTCCTTGGCTTTCTCGGTCCCGAATGGCGTATATCCGCGCGCACCGCCGCTCCCCGCCAGTATGTAAGAACGCTTGACCGCCTTGGGCAGTGCGAAAAAGGCTTTGGACTTCTCCTCCGCCCGCGCGATCAAATCGGCCGGAATTCCGTGGTCGCGGATGACCGCGAAACCATATTCGGCGAAACTTTGGCCAAGCTCGTCCGCGACTTCGGACAAGGGGCGCGCGATAGAAACGGATGCAATGTCAGTCATGGCGCTTACTTAGTATGGAAGGAACAAGCCCGCCAGTGCCGCGCTCATCAAATTGGCAAGCGAACCGGCGGCCAAGGCGCGCAGGCCCAGCTTGGCGATGACCGGGCGCTGGTTTGGCGCAAGCCCCCCGGTCACTGCCATCTGGATCGCGATCGAGCTGAAATTGGCAAAGCCGCACAGGGCAAAAGTTACAATCGCGCGGCTTCGATCATCCAACCCCTGCAATTGGCCCAGATCGATAAAGGCGACAAATTCATTCAGAACGATCTTGGTGCCGAACAATCCGCCGGCAACCTGTGCCTGATTCCAGTCAGCAATCCCGATCATATACATGACCGGTGCGAAAACCCATCCGAGCACCTGCTGGAAGGACAGGTCGGGCATGCCGAACAGGCTACCCGCCGACCCAAGCAGACCATTGGCCAAAGCCACCAGCGCAACAAACGCGAGCACCATTGCGCCAACCGCCACTGCCAGCTTGACGCCGGTCTGTGCGCCCTGCGCGGCAGCTTCGATCACATTGGCTGGTTGCTGCCCCTCTTCAAACGTCTCGGCGATTTGCACTTCATGTGCTTTGCCGCCTTCGGTCAAGGCAGCCGGACCTTCCGCGCTGATCCGGCTTTTGGGCAAAGCGACATCGCCATCATCGACAGTATCCTCGCCATCATCGGGCATGATGATCTTGGCCATCAAGATACCGCCTGGCGCCGACATGAAGGCTGCGGCCAGCAGGAAAGGCAGATATTTCTCTCCCAATAGGCCAGCATAGGCTGCCAGAATGGTCCCAGCGACACCGGCCATGCCGACAGTCATCAGTGTGAACAAGCGCGAGGGGGTGAGCGAGGCGAGATAGGGGCGCACCACCAACGGGCTTTCCGACTGGCCGACAAAAATATTGGCTGCTGCGCCAAGCGCCTCAACCTTGCTCACGCCGGTTACCCAGCCAATCGCGCCGCCGACCCAGCGCACGACCCGCTGCATGATGCCGAGGTAATAGAGGATCGATACCAGCGAGGCGAAGAACACGATCACCGGCAACGCGCCCAGGGCAAAGGTGTTTTTTAGCGGATTGTCGACCCCGAACAGGAATGCCGTTCCGTCATTGGCATAGGACAGCAGTGCTGCCACCCCGCTCGACATTCCCTTGATCGCCGCAATACCCCACGGGGTTCGCAGAACAACAAACGCCAGCACCGCCTGCAGCGCAAAGGCTGCCCCTACTACTCGCAAACGGATGCGCTTTTTACCGGTCGAAAGCAGGAAAGCGATGCCAAGAATCGCAAGAATGCCAAGCAGGCTGGTCAATATCGGGTGCATAAAGTCTTTCGGTGTCGAATCTCGAAGTTGCCGATGTCGCCTTTTGTTGCGCCGCAGTCAAACACTCTACCCACAGCCGGCAATAACAACACGGC
>JBATLU010000145.1:0-3195 GCA_049289475.1 Pontixanthobacter sp.
GCTCTATGGTGCCTTCAACAAGTCCGTAAACACGACCGTCTGCCATCCGACATCCCGGAGCGATGACATATGCCTTGTCGCGAATGTCCACCGCTTGGCAAAGGGTTCCGCGCGTTTGCCCAAGTCCAGATGGGCGACTGAAATAAAAGTGCATTCCATCGTTTGGGGTGGCCACGGCTGGAACACTTCGATGGTCAAATTGGTGCCGCTGGAACAAGGCAAAGAGATTGGCGACACCATCAGCATTGCCGTGACGATCGGCATCGAGGACGATAACATTATTTGGAGCACACGGCACACCCCACCCGGCATCCGGGTGATCGCGCAACCAGATTTCCATCATCAGGGCATTGGTGGACGCAGCGTGGTATCCCTTGGCCGTGTAGGGCGCCTTCATATCCGGCCCACTTTCACGGCACGGGAAGGTTTTCACGTTCGCCTGCATCAACAGCTTTGCGGTACGGGCATTTGGCGAACGATCGGCACTTTGCCAGTACCTGCCGATATTCGAAAACCTGCTCATGTCAGCCTTCTCCCGTATCGGGAAAGCGGTTGCTGACAGCCTCGTTCTCGCCGGTGCCACCATTCTCAATAAACTGATGAACACTTTCTAGCTTCACCATGCGTCGCGCACCTATGCGGACAGACTCCACCGCCCCTGTGCGAAGCAAATCGAATGCCTTAGTGGTGCCAATACCTCCGAGCATGGCGCGCATTTCATCGATTGAGCACACCAAAGGGACGGGAGAGGTCTGAGGAGAGTTCTTCACAGCTAATCCTTTCAACATCGTGCGGGGTTGCGCGATGTTGAAAGGATGGCAGGTCAGACCCCATCACAATATGGATCAGTTTTTGACGGGAAAGCCGCCCCGATCATACATGAGTCGGTATGATCGTCGGATCGCCCGATCTATGGATTCTTCGTTGCGGTTATTCTCTTCGACCAAGTGGCGAACCTGCCGAAGCGCCGCTGCTAAGGAACACCTTGTGTCGCGCACAAATTCCGCCGCTGCGTGAGCAGCCGCTTCATGCTGTCGGTCTGAATTGGTTGCCGAAGCAGGCAGCGTGCCTTTCAACGCATCCGGCGCGGCTGTCTGATCGTGAGCCTTGGACAGCCAAGCAGATGGCAATTCAAGTCGGTCGAAATGAACATCCCGTACCCTACCCGACCATGTGCAATCAGAATCACGGACATCATCGAGTCGGAAATCACCCGCATCCCAATCCGCCAACGCCCGGTCATCGCCACGCTGGAATGGACGCCAGAACTCAACCGGAATCACTACATCGCTACCGTCATTGACTGAATCTGGATCGTGCTGAGTTCTTCGTCCGTCAGCTTCCACACACCATAAGGAGTACCAGCGGCGAATATCCGTAGAGAGGGTAGCGTTCTCTAATAGCAATCCCTTCGGACTTGCATAAATTGCGCCAGATGCGAGGCGGTCGATTAACGCGATGACCGCTTTTTGTTTTGCGGGTTCGTCATCCAAGTCGAGAGCGGATTTGAAGTGATGAAAAATGACGCCAAGCGCGTGCGCAGCAGGCATCCAGCGATCAGTTTGGTCAGTTCCTCCCACGAGCCCTTCCCTTACGCCTTGGCAGTGTTGGCGGCGCAGTATCGACCCCAACTGTCCATCAACTTCACGCGCGCGCCGGGATTCTCTGGCGTTCCTAAATAAGTCGTCCGCCGATAGGCCGCCTGAACAGCGTCGGGTGTTTTGTGCGCCAATGCTGCCTCTACGATGGCGTCCGGGATGCCCTCATTTGCAGCCCAGTCGGTGAATGCGCTACGGAAGCCGTGGACATGATAGGGCTGCTTCGCATCGCGCAACACCTTGAGCAGAGTCATATCAGACATGGCTTCGCCGCCGATGCCGGGAAACACCACGGTAGCACCAGCCATCTTCAACGCTTCCGCCTTCGCCAGAACGGCAAGAGCTGCCTGACTCAATGGGACGATATGAGCTTTGCCACGCTTCATATGGTCTGCCGGGATAGTCCAAAGATTATCCTTGCGGTCGAATTCCTCCCACGTCGCCATCCGGACCTCTTGTGAGCGCACCCCGGTCAGGATCAGCAATTCCAGCGCCAAGCGCCCGTAGGAAGGCTTAGAACGCAAATCAGTGATAAAAGCTGGCACGGCCTCATAGGGCATTGCCTTGCGGTGCTGTCGCTCCTTGGTTTGACGTGGCAAGCCACGTCCCGCTTTCAAGCTGCCATTGCCTGATGGTGCTTCGCTGGATCGCCAGCCTTTGGCGTGGGCATAGTCGAGGATGACGCAGATGCGGTTTCGCACCTGCCGTGCCGTCTCGGGGATATCCTGCCAGATAGGAACCAAAACGTCGATGATGTCCGCCGCCGAAATGCTGCCGGTCGGGCGCTCCCCCAATTTCGGAAAAGCATAGTTTTCTAGGCTCGCAAGCCACTGGCGCGCATAAACCTCGCTTTTCCACGCCGCTTCGTTTTCGCGGTGGTAGATTTTCGCCGCTTCGCTGAAAGTGACTTGGGCGGCAGCGGCATCCCGGCGCTCGGTCAGCACGTCGCGCCGTTCAACTTTGATCGCCTTGCGCAGTTCTCGGGCCGCATCCCGTGCATCGGCCAGGGACAGCAACTTGCCCCCGCCCAAACCATAATCGCGCCGCTTCCCATTGACCTGGATTCGCACAAACCACTGCGCACTGCCCGCCGTGCCCGATTTGCCTCCCCTCACTTTCAGGAACAGGCCATTGCCGTCGCTGTAGATGCCCGGATTCGCCAAAGCGGCACGAACTGCGGTTGCTGTCAGATTGGCCATGCGCGCCGTGCCCCACACTTTACAGCCTGCCCCACAGCAAAATAATGTGGGGCATGACCCATTGTGCCCCACATTTTATCGCGGCTGCACGCGAAACGCAACGAAGGCGCGCGACGAAGCGCGATCAGTAAGCCTTAGGTTTTTCGGGCTTCATACGACCCCTTGCGAATATCTGCGAAGGGGGCGGTGGTGGACAGGGCTAGATTCGAACTAGCGTACGCTTGCGCGGGCAGATTTACAGTCTGCTGCCTTTAACCACTCGGCCACCTGTCCACACCGACCTGCCTGCCGGGCGAGAACCGCATGCGGTGCCGCCCAGTGCCGAGAGGCGCGCTCATGGCGAAGCGAGCCTTGCCTGTCAATGGGGTGACTGGCAGGAGTGCCGCCAAGGTGAAGGA
>JBATLU010000146.1:0-2453 GCA_049289475.1 Pontixanthobacter sp.
CTACCCGCTCCGCGGGTGCCTTTGAGTGTTTTGCGTTCATTTCCGTTCCTTACAGTCACTGCAACGAACCCAAAACACTCACTTATTTCATGCAGCCAATCTGTCTATTGAACGCTGACGGGGGACACTCATATAAGATGCTGAAATTTGCGCGTCAGATTTGTGCCCCTATCGAAGACATAGACTCTCAGTTTCTTAATTCGCAACAGTTTACATTTTCTGCGGTGCCTTCGGCGGCCGAGGAACATTTTTCAGATAATCCGATCCCATCTGCCTGCATTGATGGCCGAGACTTAATTTTCAATGACGACAAAGGGTGCCCAAACAGATGGATTTGCGCCCCCGACCAATCCGGCCGTTCCATTGAGAATGTCTAGCTGCGCCTGACGCAAAGCTTCAGCGCGCGACACGTTCGGTTGCGAGTGCTTGACTGTGTTCACGCTCAGGTAGGCGGCGGCATCATCGCGAACGCGCCAATGCGACAACATCAGTGCGCCCGACCCTGAGCCAAGAAAGGCATTTGCGAGGCCGGTATAGGCAGGCGCGGTGTCATTGCGTCCAGCAGCGCTGTTGCAGGCCGATAGAATTACGAAATCAGCCCGCAGGCCAAGAGAAGCAATCTCGCTTGCTTGGAGCAAACCATCGTTATCCGCCGAGCTACCACCCACTGGCGGCGTGAGCACCAATGCCGGTTCGCGCAGGCCGCCGATTTCGCCACCAAGCAAGCCGTGTGTGGCAAACAAGGCGACAGCGTAATCGCCAGAGCCTTCATCCCTGACCCGCTGTTCGGTTGCATCGTCCCCCGTCAGAGTGATCCGGTTACCCGAGCCCAGCGCATTGGCAACCTCGGCAATTTCGCCTGCGGTTGCAGGTAAGGCTGGCAGAGCGCGAATATCGTCAAACGAAATTTGGGCAGCGCGGTAAAGGTTGCGGGTGTCGATTTCACCACCGCTGCTCCCATTTAAGCTAGGCGCGCCAACACCAAAGAAGTTGGCAAAGGCCATTTTTCCATTGGTGTCTGTGAACGCCGATGACGGGGTGAGAGCAATCGAGAAGGCGTGTTTCTTGACCAGCCAATCCATCGATTTGAAGTCTGATTGATCAACTTCGGGCGCCTTCGACAGCAGCAGTCCGAAGGGCAGACGAGAAAGGGCATCGCTGGTAACCACTGCAACGCGCGTCTTGCCCTCTAGCACCGCGGCACTTTGACCCGGCAGCACGATATTATACAATTCGGCTGCGGCATCGGACGGGAATGCAGCATCAAGGCCAGTATTGCTGTCGAGTGCGGCACGCAGTTTCGCCACCAGCGGGCGGACAGTCGGCCTGCCTTGGCTGCTTTCGGCCATCACGGCCCGGTCTGCACTGATGACCATACTGAAGGTACGGTTGCGGCTCGGCATAACGATCAGAAGTGCCTGATCGCTGGTCAGCCGCGCCTGCAAGCCCGCAATGGTTGGCACATCGGGCCGCAGCCATTGCCCGAAGTCGGGAACAGCATCGGCGATGTCAGTCCGCAAGACGGCCAGATGGGCCTTAAGCGCGACTATTTCTGCGGCGCGTTCTTCGGCTTCCTGAACTTTATCGCCTGCGAGCAAAGACGCCCGCTCTCGGTTAAGAATTCTCAGCCGCGCGCGGGCAGCATCAAACTCGTCGATCTTTGCCGCGATGTTCAAATTACCCGCAACCTTTGTCTTGAGCGCCAGCAATTGGCGGCTGCGGGCATTCACGCCCCAACTGGCGAGTTCAAATGCGTGTAGCGCTGCATCTGGCCGGTCAGCCGCAAACGCAGCTTCCACCACTTGCAAAATCGGTTCGTAATAGCTTGCAAGATCGGCCCCCAATTCAGCCTGGTCTGCCCTGTCCAATAGATCCCCTTCGAGTGCCTCAAACCCGGCTTCGACCCGTGCCCAGCCGCTTTCGATGTCACCGGTTCTGATCGCGAACAGGCCGCGCTGCACCTCCAAAGTAGGATCAATATCGGTATCGCCTGCAGCCAACCGGCGAGAGGCGACTGCTTCTATTGTCTTTCTTGCTGCAACATAATCACGCGCTTCATCCTGGCGCAGCGCCAGAACCGTGAGGCCTTTGAGAGCGTTACGATGCTCGGGCGAGAGTTCCCCCGCAACCGCAGCAGCCTTGGCCCCGTATTCCATCGCAAGATCGATCCGCCCCAATTCTGCGGCAGCATTGGACGCCGAAACGAGCGAGTTCACACTATCGCCAGGGCCAATTTTTTCCAACAAGTCATACCGTCCGGTGAGCAATTCCAGCGCCTCTTCAAACCGACCCAAACGTGCAAGAATGACGCCCAGATTATGCAAGGCAGCCAGTGTGTTCCGGTTATCGGGGCCCAATTTCGCAGCCATTATGTCAAGCGCCCGGCGCGCTGGGGCCTCTGCTTCCTCATAACGGTCGGATTGCAGCAACACCTTGGCCAAAGTCCCTTGGGA
>JBATLU010000147.1:0-2727 GCA_049289475.1 Pontixanthobacter sp.
ATCTGGCTCACCGCGATGACGATTGCGATCCCGAGGGTAAATCCCTCGATCACCGCCTCGGGAATTTGCCGGATCAGCCGCCCGGCGCGGAGCAGACCCGCCACAATCAGGATAATCCCCGCCATCAAAGTTGCGATTAGTAACCCGTCATAGCCATGGGTGTGGATCACGCCGTAAACCACCACGATGAAGGCTCCGGTCGGACCGCCAATCTGGACCCTGCTTCCGCCCAAGGCCGAAATCATAAACCCCGCGACAATCGCGGTGATGAGCCCTGCAGCGGGCGGCGCACCCGACGCAATCGCAATGGCTATGCTCAGCGGCAAGGCGACCAGTGCCACAGTCACTCCGGCTATGGCATCGGCGCCGAACTGGCGGACCGAATAATCGGCCATCGTGGTGAGGATCTTTGGCTTCACAGCGGTGTATCTACATCCGCAGGGCCGCTGCGGCCATCATTATTCCCCCACAATTCCGCGGAGCCGTTCTTTGCCTGTCACCCGCACAGCCATAAAAATGTCACCCACCATCTCGGCATTAACTTCACTTGGCGTTCAGCGAGACGGTGGCTATAGGCTGTTGCCATGATCATTCCTGCTCGCATTTCGCGCTCCGTCTTTCTCGCCACCACGCTGCTTGTCGGCACTGCCATGCTGGGCGGCTGCGCCTCGATGGGCGGCGGCAAGGATGCCAAGGACACCGCCTACATCGCGCGCGATGTGGAAACGCTTTACGCTTCGGCCAAGGAACGGCTTGATCGCGGTCAGGCGCCGCTCGCTGCGGCACTGTTTGACGAGGTTGAACGCCAGCATCCCTATTCGCCCTGGGCGCGCCGTGCGCAGTTGATGAGCAGCTTCAGCTATTATGTTGGCCGCGACTACAACAAATCCATTGCCTCGGCGCAGCGGTTCCTGTCGATCCATCCGGGCAACAAGGACGCGCCCTATGCTTATTATCTGATCGCGCTCAGCTATTATGAACAGATCAGCGATGTAACGCGCGACCAGAAGGTGACCGAGCAAGCGCTGACCGCCTTGACCGAAGTAAACCGCCGGTTCCCGACTACCGAATATGCCGCCGATGCGCGGCTGAAGCTTGATCTGGTGAATGACCATCTGGCCGGTAAGGACATGGAAATAGGGCGCTATTACCAGCGTTCGGGCAATTGGCTGGCGGCGCAATTGCGGTTCCAGAATGTGGTCGATAAATACCAGACCACCAGCCACACGGCCGAGGCGCTTTATCGCTTATCTGAAAGCAGCCTTGCGCTGGGTGTTCCCGCAGAAGCGAAGAAATATGCTGCAGTTCTGGGCGCAAACTATCCGGGCAACGAATGGTATGAAAAGGCTTACGAGCTGATCGCCAAGAAGGCTCCGGCGATCGCGTCAAACTAGACGCGCGAAACAAGGTCACAAGCATCTGTTGGTATCGCACGCGTAGCAGCGTGACGCGCGGCTACGCTTGGGCTAGAGAATCGCTCTAGCCATGCTGACCACTCTATCCATCCGCAATATCGTGCTGATCGAGGCGCTTGACCTGAATTTTTCGGGCGGCCTTGGCGTGCTGACGGGGGAGACGGGGGCGGGCAAGTCGATCCTGCTCGATGCGCTTGGTTTGGTCCTGGGAAACCGCGCCGACAATGGTCTGGTGAGAGCGGGTGAGGATCAGGCGAGCGTCACCGCGACTTTCGAATTCTCGCGCGTCCCCGCTTTGCTGACCGAAATCCTCAATGAGGCAGAAGTCGAGATCGAGCCGGGCGAACCGCTGATATTGCGGCGCAGGCTCAAGGCTGACGGAGGGTCCAAGGCCTTTATCAACGATCAGCCGGTCGGCGTGGCGTTGCTGCGCGAGATGGCCGGTGCCTTGGTCGAACTCCACGGTCAGCATGATGATCGCGGACTGGTCAATCCACGCGGCCATCGGATGTTGCTCGACCGCTATGCGGGAAGCAATGTCGCAAATGTTTCGGCGGCTTGGTCAATCTGGCAAAGGGCGACCGTGCGGCTGGCACAAGCGAAGGCGTCGATTGATCAGGCCAAAACAGATGAAGATCTGCTATTGGCGCATCTGGCCGAGTTGACAGAGCTAGAACCTGTTGCAGGCGAAGAGGCTCGGCTGGCCGGCGCGCGATCCGATATGCAGAAGGGCGAGAAACTCGCGGGTGATTTGGAGGAATTGCGGCATGTGTGGGAAGGATCGGATTCGCCTCTTGCCACATTGCGCGGTGCCGCGCGCAAGCTTGACCGGATTGCGGGCGAACACGCCTTGTTGAAGGAGGCGCTCGACGCGCTCGACCGCGCCATTATCGAGGCGAGCGAGGCAGAAGACAAACTGCGGTCTGCTGGCGACGCGCTGACGCATGATCCAGAGGCTCTCGACATTGCCGAAACGCGCCTGTTCGAACTGCGCGCGCTGGCCCGCAAACACCGCTGCGAGGTGGATGCCTTGCCCGAATTGATGCACCAGATGCGCGAACAACTGGACGCTATCGAAGGCGGCGAGGCGGAACTGGACGCGCTTGAAGCGGCGGCCAAGGAGGCGGGCGAGCAATATCGCACCGAGGCCCGTGCGCTGCATGATGCCCGGGCGACAGCAGCGGTGAAACTGGATGTAGCGGTCGGCGAAGAGCTCGTCCCGCTCAAATTGGATGCCGCGAAATTCCAGACGCAGGTGGAAGAATTGCCCGAGGACCGGTGGGGCGCGCATGGCATGGACGCGGTTGAATTC
>JBATLU010000148.1:0-2015 GCA_049289475.1 Pontixanthobacter sp.
AGCCTGCGCAGCCGGTCCGGATCAGCCAATATCTTGGCCTATGGTACGAATATGCGCGCTATGAAGCGCCGTTCCAGAAGGATTGCGAAGCGGTTACCGCAGACTATTCCTTGCGCGATGACGGCAAGATCAAAGTGGTCAATTCATGCCGCAAGGGCGGCGTCACCGGCAAGCTCAGCATTGCCACCGGCCGGGCAAAGCTGGCCGAAGGCAGCGATGGCGCCAAATTGAAAGTCTCTTTCTTCGGCCCGTTTTACGGCGATTACTGGGTCCTCGATCACGGCGCAGACTATGGATGGTCGATCGTAGGTGAGCCAAGCGGCCGCTATCTGTGGATGCTGACGCGCGAAGCAAAGCCCGATGCAGCGACCCGCGAATTGCTGAAAAGTCGCGTGACCGAGCTCGGCTATGACTGGTCGCTAGTCCGCATGACCCAGCACTAGGGACAACGCCGTGAGCAACGTGCCCACAACCGATGTCCGCATTCTGGTCGATGCCGATGCCTGCCCGGTAAAGGAAGAGATTTACAAGGTCGCGCTGCGGCACAAAGTTCCTGTAACCATTGTCAGCAATTCGCCGTTCCGTATTCCCGATCATGTGCTGATCAACCGAGTGGTGGTCAATGACGCATTCGATGCTGCGGATGATTGGATTGCAGATCAGACCAGCGCGAACTCGGTGGTCATCACCGCCGATATCTTGCTCGCCGAGCGCTGCCTGAAGGCGGGCGCCCAGGTACTGTCGAACGCGGGCAAGCCGTTCACAATGGATTCGATCGGCAGCGCGATTGCCACCCGCGCAATCATGGCCGATCTGCGGAGCGGAATGAATGCGGGTGACGGTATCGGCGGCCCGCCCCCATTCAGCAAAGCCGACCGAAGCAATTTCCTGCAAATGCTCGACCAGATGCTTGTTAAACTGGTCCGAAGTCGAAATTGACGGGCCGACATTCCGTTCGCCCGTCCATCGTTTGACGCTGTGGTTCCCAAATTTGGCTCTAGTTTCTATCGCAATTGTCGCGTGCGCGCCTTTATGGCCGGAGCGCCCCTGAGCAAGCCTGCAACGCTCAGATCCTCATCAATGTCTGGCCAATGAATCCCATACCCGCCTGAGCTAATCCGCCAATTCGCGAGCGACTCATCGCCTGCTGCGGCGAGGCGCGGATACCATTCCAAGGGCACTGATAGGCAGCGACCGTCCATGAGGTTGACTGCCATGCTGCCTTCCACGAAGCGCACATCGCTCACCCTGTCGTCGGCCGGCGTGTTCGAAATGGTCATTCCAAGCCTCCAGCAACACTTCGCGATGTTCGCGCACTAGGTCCATTACCGTCCCAATCTCCGATGCCCGAAAACCGCGACTGAAAGCAAGTTCACTGGTAACCAACCAAATCTTGGCGGTGGCACTATCCCGGTCGATATGAACATGCGGTGGTTCATTGGGTTCATGGCTGTAGAAATAGAAGCGAAACGGTCCCTCTTTTATTATCGTTGGCATGGTTTCACCCTCCCTTGGAGGATGCTATGCCGTCATTCATAGTTTTATCACGTTGAACTATTCCGGATCCGGATCGGAATACGAGGATTGCCACATCCGATTTGGATCAATTAGGGAACATAGGTGGAATATTTAGGGGTATTTGTATGATCAAACAGCCAACTTGAGGTGGTGATTGATACAACCAAATCGGATGGAAATGTGACCCTGCCGTAGCAATTCATCTACCACCTTTGCCGAGCACCTGCCTAAATTTGATTGCCGGAGCTAATTGCGCACTCTGTGCTCAATCCGCCGCCATATTCCAGAAATGCGGTCCGCCTGCTTTAGGAACGTCCCATTCCTCGACCGTCTCGAAACCAAGCGACTGATAGAGCCCGACGTTGGAGGGAGTGGCGGTTTCCAGAATTGTATCGACCCCGGCGGCGCGCGCGCGCGCGAGGCCTTCGCGGATCATCGCCCCGCCCAGCCCCTTGCCCTGACGCACCGGGCTAACTGCGGCGTATTTGAGGTAGTAA